>JACCRK010000384.1 GCA_013813565.1 Herpetosiphonaceae bacterium | reverse complement strand
GTTCTTTGATGTTTTCCGTTAACGTCCATCGTTCGCCCCTGCGCTTCCTGCGTCTGGCTCTTTTCGCGCTGCTGCTGGCTAGCTCAATTACGGCATCTCCGCCCGTCCGCGCCGCCGCCCCGATCGTCTATGTCCACGCGACGGCCAGCGGCAGCGGCGACGGCAGCTCGTGGGCCAACGCCTACCCGCAGCTCTCCAGCGGCCTGGTGGCCGCCACGAGCGGCCAGCAGATCTGGGTGGCCGCCGGGACCTATCGCCCGACCACCGGCACGGATCGCGCCGCCACCTTCACCCTCAAGGACGGTGTGGCGATCTACGGCGGCTTCGCCGGGACCGAGACCCTGCTGACGGAGCGCGACTGGACCACCAACGTCGTCACGCTCAGCGGCGACCTGCTGGGCGACGATGTGGGTTGGAGTAATTATTTCGAGAACAGCTACCACGTCGTCACCGGCGCCAGCGGGGCCACCCTCGACGGATTTACCATCACCGGCGGCTATGCTGGTGGGGATTATCTGAATAGCCAGGGCGGCGGGATTCTCAACAGTGGCAGCAGCCCGACGCTGCGTAACCTGATCGTTCACGACAACCGCGCCAACGTAGACGGCGGCGGCATGTCCAACGTGAACAGCAGCCCGACGCTGACCAACGTCACCTTCAGCGCCAACGACGCCTACTACGGCGGTGGGATGTTCAACGAGAACAGTAGCCCAGCGCTGACCAACGTCACCTTCAGCGCCAACGACGCCAACATAAGCGGCGGCGGCATGTCCAACGAGAACAGTAGCCCCGTGCTGACCAACGTTACCTTCAGCGCCAACTTCGCTAGGGGTGAAATCGGTGGCGGCGGAATGTACAACGTGGCCAGCAGCCCCGTGCTGACCACCGTCACCTTCAGCACCAACTACGTCGAATCTGGCGACGGGGGTGGGATGCTCAACGTGGACAGCAGCCCCGTGCTGACCAACGTCACCTTCAGCGCCAACGACGCCCAATCTGGCGATGGGGGCGGGATGCTCAACGTGAACAGCAGCCCGGCGCTAACCAACGTCACCTTCAGTGACAACGAGGCCTTCTACGGCGGTGGCATACATAACAAGAACAGCAGCCCGGCGCTGACCACCATGACCATCAGTGGGAACACGGCCGAAATTGGCGGCGGTGGCATGTTTAACGAAAACAGCAGCCCGACCCTGACCGACGTGACGCTGAGCAGCAATGATTCCAGCCGCGGTGGCGGCGGGATGCATAACTTCCGCAGCGACCCGACGCTGACCAACGTCACGATTATCAGCAATACTACCGGCTTCGGCGGCGGCGGAATCCACAACGACAACAGCAGCCCGATCCTCGCCAACGTGACCATCAGCGGCAACGGGGCCAGCGATGGCGGCGGGATAGTTAACCTCGCCAACAGTAACCCGGTGCTGACCAATGTCACCATTAGCGGCAACGGGGCCAGCGATGGCGGCGGGATGTATAACGATCATAGCAGTCCAACGCTGACCAATGTCACCATCAGCGGCAACACAGTCTACCCAGGCTACGGCGGCGGGATGTACAACGAGAACAGCCACCCGATCTTGACGAATGTGACCATCCTGAGCAATACCGCTTTTTCCAATGGCGGCGGGATCCACAACCAGCACAGCAGGCCGGCGCTGCTGAATGTGACCATTAGTGGCAACACCGCTTTTTCCAATGGCGGCGCGCTGTACAGCCTGGGGTACGATAGCCCAACGTTGACCAACGTGACGATCAGTGGCAATCGCGCCGAGAACGATGGCGGCGGACTGTACAACAATGGCAGTAATCCGGTGCTGACCAACGTGACCATCAGCGGCAACCACGCTGACGAGGGCGGCGGGATGACCAGTGTCTCCGGAAGCAGCCCGGTGCTGACCAACGTAACCATCAGTGGCAACGCTGCTGGCAATGGGGGCGGGCTGCACAACCAGAACAGCCACCCGATCTTGACGAATGTGACGATCAGCGGCAACTTCGCCGGGCAGTTCGGCGGCGGGCTCTACAACACGTACACCAGCACGCTGGTCCTACGCAACAGCATCATCTGGGGCAACAACAGCGGGATCTACAACATGACTGGCAGCCTGCCGGCGATTAGCTTCAGTCTAGTCCAGGGCTCCGGCGGCAGCGCGGCCTGGACCCCCAGCGTCGGCAGCGACGGCGGCGGCAATCTCGATGCCGATCCGCTGTTTGTCATGCCCGTGCCAGGTGCTCCCACGCTCGGTGGCAACCTGCGTCTCCAGCCCGGCTCCCCGGCGCTCGATGCCGGCAGCAACACGGTCAGCAATCCCAGCCTGCCCGCTACCGACCGCGACGGCAGCCCGCGGATCATGAACACCACCGTCGATATGGGCGCCTACGAGCGCTATCCTCGCCAGGTCTGGCTGCCGCTGCTCAGGCGCTGAGTCAGTGGTCAGTGGTCGGATCTTCCTAAAACCCACAGGCCCCATCACACCCGCAACTCGGGACGTGATGGGGCCTGGGCCATGTCTTGGGGCCACTAGATGCAGCCACTAGCCACTAGCCGCGACGCCCAGCTCCTCGCTGGTCTCCGGGCGGATGAACTGGACTGCCAGGACGCTCGCCAGCAGCACTAGCCCGCCGCCGATCATGTACGGCACCGCGAGGCCGGCCCGCTGCAGCAGCCAGGTGGCGCTCAGCGGCGCGATGATGCGGGCAAAGCTGCCCATCGACTGGTACAGCCCGAGATGCTCGCCCTGCTCGCTTGGCAGCGAGCGCCGGCTGACCAGCGACGAGAGCGACGGCGTCAGAACGCCCTCGCCGGCCGCCAGCAGCATGCCAACCAGCACCAGCTCCAGCGTGGTCTGGATAAAGCCCAGCAGCAGCAGGCTCAGGCCGAGCAGCAGCGCGCCCGCCACGATCAGCAAGCCCTCGCCGAACTTCTTGGCCAGCCGCCGGATCAGACCGCCCTGCACCAGCGCCACCACAATCCCGATGTAGGCCAGCGCGTAGCCGGTGCTCATGCTGCCGTAGCCCAGCCGTCGGGCGGCAAACAGGGCAAAGGTGGTCTCAAACGCGGTGAAGGCCAGCGCCACCAGCAGCGTCACCTGGAGCAGCCGCCCAATCCGCGGGTGGGCGAACGCCCGCACCAGCCGAAAGATATCGAAGGTGCGGGCCTGCCTGGCATATTCAGTGGTGCGCGGTGGCTCGGGCAGCAAAAAGGCCGTCAGCACAAAGCTCAGCGTGGCGATGCCCGCCGCGACAAAGATCGGCAGCTGATAGTTGCCGTTGCGGCTGAGAAATCCGCCGATCGCCGGGCCGACAATAAATCCCAGCCCCAGGGCCGCCCCGATCATGCCCATGCCGCGGGCGCGGTTCTCGGGCGTGGTGACATCGCTCACGTAGGCCTGGGCGATCGAGATGTTGCCGCCGGTGATGCCGTCGAGGATGCGCCCGACAAACAGCAGCACCAGGCTGTTGGCAAACCCAAACAGGATCAGGCTGCCCACTGTTCCGGCCAGGCTGACCAGCAGCAGCGGGCGCCGGCCAAAGCGATCCGAGAGCCGCCCAAGGATCGGCGCAAAGATGAACTGCATCAGGGCGTACGAGCCGATCAGCAGGCCGATGGTGAAGTCGGAGGCGCCAAAGGATTGGGCATAGAACGGCGTGATCGGAATGATGATGCCGTAGCTCAGCATGCCGACAAATGCCACCAGAAAGATCGCCAGTAAGGGTGAACGACGCATGATTCCCTCAGAACATAGGCCCGACAGCCAGGCCGTCAGCCGAATGCAGCAAAACCCGCCTGAACGCAGGATGTGGGGGTTTTGTGGCTGTCCCTTGCTGGAGCAGCGGGTGAAGTATATCACCACTGGGCTACCACAGAATGTGCTTTTTGTCGCACCAGGGGGACAGTCAAGCGTTTGTGATCACGCCCCACGCGCTACTCGTCGCCCGCCTCAAGCTCGCCGCCGCTGCCATTCCGCCGCGCCGCCAGCATATCCTCGACCGCCAGCGAGCAGCCCCGCAGCTCGGCCCCGCTGGCCCGCCCAAGCACCTCGAAGCCCGCGCCAACCGCCACGCCTAGATCCTCGGTCTGGATCGCCAGCACCGAGTGGAGGTTGGCCAGGTCGTAGTGGCGCAGCAGGCCGATCTGGCCCGGTGTGACTGGCGCCAGCGTGGCCGGGTCGACGATCTGGGTGCGCACCCACGGCGGCACGACCTTGTGGCGCGGCTGCCACTGGCGATAGACCGCCGAGCGCAGCGATCCGTCGTAGAACTGGCTGCCCAGCTCGGTCATGCCATACTCGTTGATGCAGAATGTCGAGGGGATGCCGAGCGCCGCCGTGTAGAGCGCATACAGCTCATCGCGGGCGATCTCGCGCACCCGCCCCTTGGTGCCGCCGGTGTCCATCAGGCGGCTGCCCGCCGGGAGCTGCCAGCGCCGTCCCTGCTCGGTGCACCAGTCGAGAAACAGCACAAAGCTGTACATCACGCCCATCAGGCACACTGGCTGATCGGCGTCCACCGCCGCATCCAGCGCCGTGGCCAGCGCCAGATTGTCGAGGCCGCTCTCGTCAAGCACATAGCGGCTGTCGGCGCTGCCGTGCTGCCCGATCGCGTCGGCGATCATATGGGCCAGCGAGGAGCTGGGCAGCCGGGCCGGCTCCCAGAACAGCACATAGATCGGCATGCGCAGACTGTCGGGGAACAGATGCGCCGCCAGGTTGGGGCGCAGCGAGGCCTCGTACAGCGACACATCGCGAATGTAGTGGGCGCCACGGCGCTCGGCGCCCTCGGTGGTGCCGCTGGTGTAGTAGACCGTCTGGGCCTGCTCGGGCGCGAAGGTCGTCAGCGGCAGGTGCTTGAAGGCCGCCGTGGGCACGCTGGGGATTGTGCCCCAGTCCGTGACGGTCTGCGGGGTCGCGGCGCGGCGCTCGCAGAAGCGGCGATACGGCTCGTTCTGCGCCCACTGGTAGCGAAATGTCCGCAGCGCCAGATCATTAAACAGCTCATCGTCATCGGCCGAGCGAATCCCGGCCCGCATCAGCTCTCGAATCGCCAACTCCAGGGTTGCAATATCGCTCATACATATGCCTCAACACAGCGGACATCGGCGCACCGCCATCCAAAATATCCTACCACAAGGTAGAATAGCAGCTAGCAGCTGGCAGCTCATGGGGAAGGGTGAAAAAATATTGGGATGGACCCATCGAGCGCCATCAACCTATAAAACATTTAGGGTCCAGGGGGATGAAAACCCCCTGATTGATCAGCCGAACACTGCTCCGCCGACGGCCACATCGAGCTATGCCGAGGACACGTATGACATCACGCAAAATCCCGCCCAATCCAGCGGGATCCTTTCTCCAGAACATCGGCACCCTGCGGGCGCTGCCGCGCTTCTTCCGGCTGATCTGGGCCACCAGCCCGCGGCTGGCGATCGCCAACATCGCCGTGAGGCTGCTCCAGTCCGGCATTCCGGTGGCGCTGCTGTACGTCGGCAAGCTGATCATCGACCGCGTCGTCGCCCAGAGCGCCACGGGCAGCCCCGACTGGGCCGCGCTGGGCTGGCTGATCGGCATCGAGTTTGCGCTGGTGCTGCTCTCCGATGGCCTGGGCCGGATCATCGCCCTGACCGACTCGCTGATCGTCGACCTGTACTCGAACCGCGTCTCGGTCGAGCTGATCCAGAAGGCCGCCGCGATGGACCTGTGGCAGCTTGAGGACCCCGAGTTCTACGACAAGCTCGATCAGGCCCAGCGCCAGACCACCGCCCGCACCAACCTGACCGCCTCGGTGCTCTCGCAGGGCCAGGACCTGATCACCGCGAGCTTTCTGATCGTCGGCCTGGCCGTCGTGGAGCCCTGGCTGATCGCGCTGCTGCTGCTGGCAATCCTGCCCTCGTTTATCAGCGAGCTGATGTTCAGCCAGTCCAGCTACACCCTGGCCAAGCGCTGGACCCCGGAGCAGCGGATGCTGAGCTACCTGGCCTACATTGGCGCCACCAACGAGAGCGCCAAAGAGGTCAAGCTCTTCAATCTGTCGGGCTATCTGAGCGAGCGCTTCTCCCGGCTGGCGGCTCGCTTCTACGCCGAGAATCGGGCGCTGGCGATGCGGCGGGCCAGCTGGGGCAGCCTGTTCAATCTGTTCAGCAATCTGGCCTACTACGCCGCCTACGCGGTCATCGTTGTGCGGGCGGTGCAGGGCAGCATCACGCTGGGCGATCTGACCTTCCTGGCCGGGTCGTTCAACCGGCTCCAGACCCGTGTCCAGGCGATTCTCTCGCGCTTCACCAGCATGACCGCCAGCGCGATGTATCTCCAGGACTATTTCGACTTTCTCGATCTCCCGGTCGCGTCGGACCTGACCCCGGCGTCGGCGGCGGTCCCGGCGGCGCTGACGCGGGCGATCGTCTTTGAAAACGTCGGCTTTCAGTACCCCGGCGCCGAGACGTATGTGTTTCGCAATCTGTCGTTTGAGCTGCGGGCCGGGGAGAAGCTGGCCCTGGTCGGGCGCAACGGCGCCGGCAAGACCACGCTGGTCAAGCTGCTGCTGCGCCTGTACGAGCCGACCGAGGGCCGGATTACATTTGACGGGATTGATATCCGCACATTTGATGTCGCCGAGTATCGCGCCCTGTTCAGCGCCATCTTCCAGGATTTCGTGCAGTACAATTTCACCGCCGGCGAGAATATCGGCGTGGGCATGATCGAGCGCATCGCCGACCGCCCGCGCATCGAGCAGGCCGCCCGCAAAAGCCTGGCCGACGCGGTGATCGCGGCGCTCCCGGCGGGCTACGACCAGCAGCTTGGCAAGCGCTTCCGCACCGGCAGCGAGCTGTCCGGCGGCCAGTGGCAGAAGATCGCGCTGGCCCGCGCCTATATGGCCGACGCCGCGATTGTTGTGCTCGATGAGCCAACCGCCGCGCTGGACGCCCAGTCCGAGTACGATACGTTTCTGCGCTTCGTCGACCTGACCAGCGCCAAAACCACCGTGATCATCTCGCACCGCTTTAGCACCGTCCGCATGGCCGACCGGATCGCCGTGCTTGGCGATGGCCGCCTGCTGGAGATCGGCTCCCACGCCGAGCTGATGGCCGCCCACGGTATCTACGCCGACCTGTTCAACCTCCAGGCCCAGGGCTACCAGTGAGCCGGCTGCTGGCAGCTAGTAGACCGTGGGGATTGGTGAGCCACGGGGATTTGCGCAGAAGAACCAGTGGAAAGTGCCCTCTCCCGGCGCTGTGCGCCACCCTCTCCCAGTGCGCGGGAGAGGGTGTGGTTTGGTCTGGGAGAACACGGTGGGATTTGCGCGGAACAAATTTGAGGAGGCCCCAATGCCCTACTATGCCGGCGAACCCTACACCGACGGAGACTTCACCATCGGCCCGCCCAACCTGCCGGAGATATTGCGCCTGCCGCTGGCCGACGATGTGCGCGCCGACGTGGATCTCTATCTGCGCGCCGCCCCGGCCAGCGCCGCCATCGAGTATTTCGCGATCGCCTGGGGCGGCCGGCTGGTCGGCCAGATTCTGCTCCACGATATCAGCTGGGCCACTGGCGAGAGCCTGGTCGGCTACCATCTGTTCAGCCGGCGCGATCGCGGCCAGGGGATCGGCACGCGGGCGCTGCGCTTGCTCCAGCGCCACGTCGTGGAGCGCACCCCGCTCCGCCACCTGACAATCATCACCACCGATGACAATCTGCCCTCGCAGCGTCTCGCCCGCGCCTGTGGCTTCCTCGACGCCGGCCCGGCCCGCGAAGGCCCGCCGCTGCTGGTGTTTCGCTGGGAGGTACGCTGATCCACGAGGGGGCAGGCAGGGCAGATTTTTTGTCCTTGATGGAATTACCGGATAGCTCTGGCCCGCTGATTGCCAGACATCGATCGCAGCTGCGGCTGATAAGCACGTCTCACGCGGACTGAAAGGGTGACTATGGAGGCAATGCCTGATCGCCAGCAGGCCTGGTCGGAGCGCAAGGCGCAGATCATGGCCGCCTACGCCGCGCAGTTCTGCGCCACGCTCTCGGCCGGCACCGCGGTCTGGCTGGTTGACGGCCATGCCGGCCCGGCCAGCTACGGCGCCGGTCGCTGGCAGGTGCCGGGCGCGCCGATCCAGATCGCCGAGCACGCCGCCCAGTTGGCCCAGAATTTAGGCCGCGCCATTCGCTGTCTGCTGATCACGCCCGATCCCGCCCACGTCGCCGCGCTACAGTCCGCCCTGGCGTCCCTTGGCGAGCAGGTGCTGATCTGGCCCGGCGAGTGGGCGGCGCTGCTGCCGGACACGCTCAGGCAGCTGGGCGCCGGGGCTGCGCTGGTGGTGCTGGACGGCGCGATGCTCTATCCGGTCTCTGGCAGCCTGGAGCATCTGGCGCGGCGCCTGGCCAAAACCGAGGTGCTGGTGCGCTACCAGCGCCAGTCCGTCGCCGCGCTGCTGGCAGCTCGTGAGGACGAGGCCGCCCGGCGCCCCAGCGAGGCCGCGCTCGACGCGCTGTTCGGCGCCCGCTCGTGGCGCACGGTGGTTGCGGGCGCCAGCGATGAGGCCGAGCGCGATCTCCAGCTGCGCGATCTGTATGTCCTGCGGCTGCTTGAGCTGCGCGGCGGGCGCTTCAAGTGGGCGGCGGCCTGCCCGATCCACACCAGCTGGGGCGAGCTGGAGTACGATCTCGTCTTTGCCACGCCTGATCGGGCGGCGGGAACGGCGCTCAACGCGGTGCTCTATCAGGTCGAGGGCCGGCGCGCCGAGGACCCCGACGCCTATCTGCGCCAGCAGACCGCCGGACGGCCCAGGCAGACCAGTCTGTTTGATGCCGCGCCGCCGAGCGCCCGCGCCCTGCGAGAGGCCAAGATCGCCGCGATCGTTGAAAGCCTGAGCGTGATCGCCACGACCCAGCCGCGCCTGTGGAGCTACGCCGACCTGTTCGATCAGCTGCTGCGCGGCGGCTGGTTCGGCCACCTGACCAACGAGCATCTTCAGGCCGGCTGCCAGGTGCTGCAGGCGGCCGGGCGGCTCCAGCGGGTCAGCCAGGGCCATTCCTGGGACGCCGCCACGCTCATCCGCCTGCGCGGCGACCCCGCCGAGCCAGAAATCTCGAAGGCATAAAACCAAAACACGTTTTTGGCTAACCCGAATGCTTTTTAATGATCCACGAAGGGCACGAAGGCCACGAAGGGTACAAAATATGGTCCTTCGTGCGGGGACCCGCGGGCGGGTGTCGTGCCCTTCGTGGATCAAAAAGCGAGATTCCTTCGACCCCGGCTACGCCCGGCTATCCCAGAGCACATCGGGGATCTCGCGGACATGGTTCTCGTAGCGCGCCATCACAAACAGCGCGTCCGACAGCCGATTGAGATACCTGATCACGAACTCGCCGATTGGCTCCGTGCGGCCCAGGGCGATGGTCTCGCGCTCGGCCCGCCGGCAGACCGTGCGGGCGACGTGGAGCTGGGCCGCGCCGGGGGCGCCGCCGGGCAGCACAAAGTTCTCCAGCGGGGCGATCTGGGCCGACAGCTCGTCCATCAGCTGCTCCAGGGCCACCACATGGCGCTCCTCAATGCGCGGGACGGCGAACTTCAGCTTGTCCTCCTCCAGGATGCACAGGTCGGAGCCGAGGTGAAACAGCTCGTTCTGGATCGGCTTCAGCGCGACCATCAGCCGCTCGACCAGCCCCAGCGCCACCGCCGCGCCGATCTGCGAGTTGAGCTCATCGACCGTGCCAAATGCTGCCACCCGCAGCGAATCTTTATCGACCCGCTGGCCACCGCCAAGCCCGGTCGTGCCATCGTCGCCGGTGCGGGTATACACTTTCGTTATCCGAGGCATACGCTCATCCTTTAATCTAGTCCTGCCGTGGGAGGGCAGGATCATGCTCATCCGTATGAATCCGCGCCAATTATACCCCGTCCGGCTCGCGCTCCTGGGGCAGGATACACACGCGCAGCTCGGCGGCGCTGAACAGCGGGCGCTCGGCGAGCGGCATCACCGCATACGGGTTGAGAAACAGGGTTGGCTCAAGCAGCGTGGTTGTGCGCAGATCGTCGAGCAGAATCCGCCCGACCGCGCTGAGATGGCGGTGCGAGCCCATCCGCAGCATATCCAGCAGCGGCGGCAGCCAGTGCTGGGCCGTCGGGGCGGGCTGGGTGTGATCGACGACCAGGATCAGCGGGGTTGGGCCGTTGTGGGGCAGCTGGCTGTAGCCGCCGCGCAGCGCCCGCCACAGCCGCTCGCGCCAGAGTCGCCGCACGGTCGCCAGCTGCTCCGGCCACTCCTCCTGGTTCAGCACCAGCTGCAGATGGCCGGCGGTGGGGTCGGGCCGGCAGGCGATCGCCCGCAGGTACAGCCCGGAGGTATGGGTGTAGGCCGCCGGGGCCGGGCCGCCGCTCAGCATCTGGCTGGCGGCCACCTGCAGGTAGCGCCGCACCTCCTTGTGGCTGATGCCGCTGTTGGGGTGGTGGTCGATCTCAATGATCAGCCGGGCCGGGATCGGGATTAGCTCGGTCAGCGCGTGCAGGCGGGCCAGCGTGGTCTGGGCCAGCACGATCGACTCGGCCGGCAGCAGCGACTTGACCTCGACGAAGAAGCGCTGCTCATCGCGCTCGATCAGCAGCTCGCCGACCCGGTTGCCGTCGCCAGGCGGGTTGAAGTGCAGGCTGTAGCCGGCCCGATCGAGGGCCTGGGCGATCTGCAGCTCGTCGAGGATTGAGAGTACCACCGCGTCGTCGCCGGCCCGCAGCCGCCCCCAGCTTTCCTGGTCCAGCCACTCGCGCTCGGCGGCCTCGTGAACGACACTCTCTAGTATGGCCAGATGCTGCTCGTGGCGCGGCGAGTGGTCGGACAGCAGGGCGTGCAGAATGCTGCCAAAACGCAAGCGATTGAGGTCGGGGTAGAGGCCAATCAGACTGGTTTTTTTGGTCATAGAAGCAACAGAAGCACAGCGCTCCAGTCCCTGAGCGTTCTAGATCGCTGTATTAAAGAATCAATCGAAGCAGCCAGGTATCCTCGTATCGCTACGCATCATACCCGATAATTGCTGGCTGGCGAATGATAGCGCTGGCGATTGGCTTGCGCTAACAGTGTATTAGAAAATTTGTACGACGGCGCAATTATCTTGACATGGTATTATGCACGACGTATGATCAGTGTGCGTCCAAACCAAACATAAGGAAGGGTCGTCGATGGAATATAAAGATTACTATAAAGTTTTAGGCGTGAGCAAAACTGCTACCGAGGCCGAGATCAAAAAGGCCTATCGGGCGTTGGCGCGCCAGCATCACCCCGATCTTAACCCTGGCGACAAGGACGCGGAGCATAAATTCAAAGATATCAACGAGGCCTACGAGGTGCTTTCCGATAAGGAAAAGCGCGAAAAATACGACCGCTTTGGCAGCGACTGGGGCCGGGCGCAAAGCACCGGCGGGGGCTTCAACTGGGATCAGTACGCCAGCCGCCCAGGTGGCTTTCGGGTTGACTATGGCGAGCCCGGCGCCGGCGGGGCGAACTTCTCGGATTTCTTCGAGACGCTGTTTGGCGGCATGGGCGGCCAGCGCACCAGCGGGGTCTATGGCTCGGCGCGCTCCCAGCGTGGCCAGAGCGTCGAGCACGCCATCGATGTGTCGCTGGCCGAGGTCCAGAGCGGCACCCAGCGCACCCTGCAGCTAGAGCAGGCCGAGGCCTGCCCAACCTGCAACGGCAGCGGCGTCACCGGCCGGACGATCTGCCCGACCTGTAGCGGCACCGGCATCAGCGGCCGCAGCACCCGCACGATCAATGTGCGCATCCCGGCCGGTGTCGAGACCGGCTCGCGCATTCGGGTGGCCGGCGAGGGCGGCCCCGGACTGGGCGGCGGCCAGCGCGGCGACCTGATTCTGATCGCCAATGTGCTCGCCGACGATCACTATGAGCGCGAGAGCAATGATCTCATCACCAGCGTCAATGTTGACCTGTACACCCTCCTTTTAGGTGGTAAGATCAAAGTAACCTTAATTGATGGTCGGGTCCTGACCTTGAATGTGCCAGCCGAGACCCAGAATGGTCGCACATTTCGTCTGCGCGGCCAGGGACTGCCATCGCTCCGCGACAACACCGTCCGCGGCGATCTATTCGTCAAAATTCAGGCCCAGTTACCCACCCAACTCTCCGAAAAACAACGCGAACTGGTGATGGCTCTACGGGACAGCAACTAAAAGTATGCAGTATACGAGGGTGAAAGCGGGCAGATTAACCTCTGTCGTTCTTTTCGGCTCGGCGCCACATACAGGAAAAAGAGGTTTTATGAAACTCGAACGATTTACGGAAAAAGCTCAGGAAGCCTTTCAGAGCGCCCAGGAGCTGATGCAGGAGCAGCATCATTCGCAGCTTGATGTAGAGCATATTTTTCTCGCTCTGCTGCGCCAGACCG
>JACCRK010000374.1 GCA_013813565.1 Herpetosiphonaceae bacterium | reverse complement strand
ATGCGGCAGCGGAACTGGAACGGCGTTGGTCAACCGAGGAGCGCTGGGCGGGGATCACCCGTGATTTCAGCGCCGAGGATGTAGTGAAGCTGCGCGGCTCGGTGCAGATCGAGCAGACCCTGGCGCGGCTGGGTGCCGAGCGGCTGTGGCGCCTGCTCCACACCGAGGACTATGTGCACGCGCTGGGCGCCCTGACCGGCAACCAGGCCATGCAGATGGTCAAGGCGGGCCTGAAGGCGATCTACCTGAGCGGCTGGCAGGTGGCGGCCGACGCCAACATCGCCGGACAGATGTACCCGGACCAGAGCCTGTATCCCGCCAACAGCGTGCCCCAGGTGGTACAGCGGATCAACCAGACGCTCCAGCGCGCCGACCAGATCCACCACTCGGAGGGCAAGGATGACGTGTACTGGTTCGCCCCAATCATCGCCGACGCCGAGGCCGGCTTCGGTGGCCCGCTCAACGCGTTTGAGCTGATGAAGAGCATGATTGAGGCTGGCGCCGCCGGCGTCCACTTCGAGGATCAGCTGTCGTCGGAGAAGAAGTGCGGCCACCTTGGCGGCAAGGTGCTGATCCCGACCAGCCACTTTGTGCGCACCCTGCAGGCCGCCCGCCTGGCCGCCGATGTGATGGACGTGCCAACGATGGTCGTGGCCCGCACCGACGCCAACGGCGCCTACCTGCTGACCAGCGACATCGACCCGCGCGACCAGGAGTTCTGCACCGGCGAGCGCACCCCCGAGGGCTTCTTCGTCATTCGCGGCGGCATCGAGTCGGCGATCGCCCGCGGCCTGGCCTACGCGCCATACGCCGATATGATCTGGTGCGAGACCTCGACCCCGAGCCTGGAGGAGGCCCGCCAGTTCGCCGAGGCGATCCACGCGCAGTATCCCGGCAAGCTGCTGGCCTACAACTGCTCGCCATCGTTCAACTGGCGCCGCAACCTGGACGACGCCACGATCGCCACGTTTCAGCAGGAGCTGGGCAAGCTGGGCTACAAGTTCCAGTTCATCACCCTGGCCGGCTTCCACGCCCTGAATTACGGCATGTTCGACCTGGCCAGCGGCTACCGCGACGAGGGCATGGCCGCCTACGTGCGCCTGCAAGAGGCCGAGTTCGCCCGCGAGAAAGATGGCTACTCGGCGGTCAAGCATCAGCGCGAGGTTGGCACGGGCTACTTCGACCTGGTGGCGCAGGCGGTCTCGGGCGGCCTGTCGTCAACCACGGCCCTGAGCGGCTCGACCGAGCACGAGCAGTTTGCGGCGCACTAGAGAGTAGGGAGTAGCGTTTAGGCAAAACCCCCAGCGATCATTTGATCGCTGGGGGTTTTGTTGTCCCCTATCCGCGCTTCGTGCTAGGATGCCGGGATATTTTGAGGAGGTTGCTATGATGGACCGTGCAACAAAAAGGCCTCATGCCTTTTGTCAGCCAACCAGGGAGGGTGCTAGCCATGGGATGTGATCTTGATATCGTCTTTGGTTCAATGAGCCAGACAATGTCGACTGCTCTCGACAACACCGAGCCGCTGCTCTTTTCTGCTCAGACCCTACCACACCTACCGCTCCAGCTGCAGACCGATCGATTGATTATTAAGCGACGCTTTCATGAGGACGCGCTCGGATCCGATCGGCCGCTCCTGTGCTTCCAGGCCGACAAAGTGACGTACCGCCGGCTCGGGTTGCTGCTGCTCTCCATCGTCTTTGCCGCTGCGCCTGATTGTGTGCATCTTGAACTCACCCATCCGGGTTCCGACATGAAGCATCTGCTGATTGACTACCCGTATCGGAGCTACGACCCGGATGAGAGCTTTGTGACACGCCAGTATGGATTTCACTATTGCCCTACAGTCCCATCGTCTCAGGCGTCGCTGGATGATCCTGAGGACCGGCCGGTATTTCATCTCACCACCCCGGGTGGCGGCACCCTGAGTGACGAATCGTGGAAGAACTGGGATACCCTGCGTGGCTTTGGGTTAGAGGGAGAAAGCGTGCGATTCGCAGAACTACTCCTGAACCTGAGCCTTTCCGCTAATCCGGTCACGGACTATGCCGTGGAGGGGCAAGGCGGTGCGCATGGCCATGGGATCCAGAGTGCCGATGCGCACATATGCTTACCGGGGAGTTCGGCATGGGAGGATGGCTCGGAGGGAGGGCTGGCGCTGCCCGCTAGCGAGATTTAACCCAGCGAACCCATGCGTATCAAGTTCTTGTGCTAGAATGCCGGGATATTTTGAGGAGGTTGCTATCGTGATAGTTATCTACTTTTTGGCTTTCGTCCTGGCGTTCACTTTTTTGATTATATTTGTGCGCATTGCAACGGCACTGGAAGATATTGCACAAGCCATGAAAAACAAATAGCGCGCTCAAAGACTTAATCGGTAACCGGCATTGATGTAAAACAACCCCCAGCGATCGCTCGATCGCTGGGGGTTTTGTGTTGTTGGGCGTTGGGGCGGGTACGGAGACCCGCCCTACAGATAGTTCGGAGCCAGGCTAGCGCCTGATCAGCGGCAGGTAGAGCAGCTGGGTGGACTGTGGGACGACCTCCAACGTCTGGGCGTTGGAGATCTGCTGGTCGGCGCTCTGCACAGCGATCCCGACGGTCTGGCCCTGGGCGACCAGGGCGGCCGGAACCTGCGCGGTCAGCTGGGCTGCGCGGGTAAAGCAGCGGCAGGAGCGACACCGAACGAGCCTGCAATAAGAGCAATAACTAATCCGCATCCGATAATCAAACGGCCGAACATGCCCGGTTTGCGGCTGTAGATGGTGCGCCACATAAGCTCCTCCTAAGGTTATAGGGTGGATAACAGTCCCATCAGCACGCTGCGACACCTGCGGCCAGGAGATGGCAAGACCACTCAAGACGCCGGTTTTTCCTGCATCTTAGGCTGTGTCCTGGCACAATGGCCAATATTATGCTGTGAGCTTAAACGCGAGATGGCGAGTGTGTGGTGAGCGGCCTGGGCTGGATGGTCGCGCTACAGGGGAAGAGAAGAGAGGTTGCGGGGCCAGCACGATCGGGCTAGAGTTCGACGATTATAGCAGCGAGCAAAGAGATAATCTACCCCTCTTTAATCATGGATCAGGGCGGTGGCGGATTGCAGAGTCAGCGACCCGCCGCCCACATGGCT
>JACCRK010000322.1 GCA_013813565.1 Herpetosiphonaceae bacterium | reverse complement strand
GGAGATGGCGGAGTTCCAGAAGATGGACGGCGGGCTGAGCTGCCTGTCGCTGCGCTTCTAAACAAGTGGCTGGGCCGACACACGTGTTGGCCCAGCCACTCGTATCCGTGGGGTGAACAGGATGTTTTGATTTCCCTAAACCCCGATCCCCAATCCCCAGTGAGCTAACGTTGGCGATGCGTCGCGATAAAGCCCAGCGTCTGCTGCCAGGCATCGGCCGACTCGGCGGCGTACTGCTCGGCGCGGCGGTCGAAAAAGCTATGCGGCGCGTCGGGATAGACCTTCAGCGTATGCTCCACCCCGGCCAGATCCAGCTGCTCATCGAGGGTTGCGATGGCACTGGCTGGAATTCCCTCATCGGCCCCGCCAAACAGCCCCAGCACGGGATACTGCACCTGGGCCGCGTTCTCCAGCACCGTGCCTCGGCCGCCGAAATCGCGGGTCAGGCCGGAGTAGAACGGGATCAGCCCGGCGAACCCAAGCGCCGGGTTGGTGCCAGTCAGCAGGGTAAACGAGCCGCCCATACAGAAGCCAACCACAAAAACCGCCACATCAGGGGTGGATTTGCTGTGGATGAAATCGAGCGCGGCCTGAACATCGAGCATAAACGAGTCCAGGCTGATCTGCTGGACGTGGGGCCAGTACTCAAAGGACTCATCGCGGCCGGTCAGCCCGGCGGTGCGGCCAAAGTAGTCGATCGCCAGCGCCGGAACGCCGACCTCAGCAAAGCGCAAGGCCAGCTGCTTGTAGAAGTTATGCAGCCCGCGCACATCGGGATAGATCAGCACATAGGCGGCGGCGGGCTGACCGCCGGTGGCGCTGTAGGCGGCAAAGCGCGTGCCATCCTGGGCGGTCAGGACAAGATCCTCGCCGTGGGCCGGGCCACGGCTCCCTGGCGGAACTGGCGGCTGGGCCTGATCATCGTAGCACATTCCGAAAACCCCTTCGCTAAATTGATGCTTGATTATACCGATATTAGCGCCCCAGCGGCTTAAAAGCGTTGTCGCGCAGGCCAACCAGGATTGAGTTGCCGCTTGAATCGACACGCAGCTCGCCGTAGCGGGCGTTCTGGTAGACGGCGGCCTGCCCCTCCTCGAAGAAAAACGAGTCGGCGCCAATCCAGACACCGCCAGTGCGGACGTGGTAGCGCAGCAGCTGCTCGTTGGCCGCCAGGGCTGTGCCGGGCTGATACAGCCGGCTGTAGCGAGCAACCTGCTGGCCATCCAGCTGAATAACCAGCGTGCCGTCCGGCGCAATATCCTGCACCGCAATAGTATCGACCAGCGCATAGCGCAGATCCATGTAGTCGCCCTGGGACAGCGAGCGCGGATCGACCGGCGCGAGCTGGAGCAGCACCACCTGGCCGTTGGCGGCCAGATCTTCCTTCTGGACGATCTGCCAGTTGACGACGCCCAGGGCCACCGCCAGCGTCAGCCACAGCACAATTGCGCGAATGTTCATTGTACCTCCTCGCTTTCCGGGTTCGTCCGTAGCAAAACGGCGCGTAGAGTCAGCAGCAGGCCGCCGGTGCCGAGCAGCAGCAGCGATTTATTGAGCAGCGTCAGCTCCAGGCTGTAGTAGTAGGCGCTCATGTAAAACACCAGAAACGCCCCCGCCAAGCCCAGCAAAATATGATTGCTGCGCCAGTAGCCCAGCACCAGCACCAGCAGCGCCGCGGCTACGCCGGGCATTTTTACGCCCAGAATCATCAGCCCTACGCCAAGCACCAGCCCGATCCCCAGCTGCAGTGGGGCCACCGGGAGCGCCAGATCGATGCTAATTCGCCAGATGACGATCCCGAGGATTGCCAGCAGAGCCACGGCGGTGAATCCCCACCACTGGATGGCCAGCTCGGTCTGGAGGGGCAGCACCAGCAGGCCGAGCAGCGCGACGGTGGCAGCGTAGCCAACCGGATGGACGATCTCCCACCAGCGTGAGACCAGCAGCTCAAACTCATAGACAACAATGACCGTGATCAGGCCAGCCAGTCCCACAATCACCAGATGGATGAGATTGAACTGGTCGGCGTTAACCAGCAGCACCAGCAGTGCGCCGACAATCCACAGGCCGGAGAGGAAGCGATGGAACTGATCGGCGTAGCCGGCCAGCAGGGCTAGCTGGAGCATAATCACCGCCAGGGCGGCCACATCGGCCTCGTTGGAAAGCGCGGCCACGCCAAAGGCAAACAGCACCTGCCCAACCAGGCTCAGCGAAAGCCCAAGCTGCTCGAGGAAATCACCGGTCGAGCGGGTGCGGCTGAGCACCACCATCCCCGCGCAGAGCACCAGCCCCAGCACCAGGGCGACGCCCTCGCTCTCGATAATATTGGCGACAAACAGAAAGGCGACCAGCAGCAGCGCGGCGGTCCAGGCGCCGAACCCGGCGAACAGACGGACATACCAGGGCGAGCTACTGGGTGGCTGGACCCGAAACACCCGCTGCGGGTCGTACGGGGGCAGCTGGACACCCTCGGCCTGGAGCTGGGTCAGAACCTGACGAATAGTTGGTGTACTCATTGGTGCTGGGCCTCCCACATATTGGCGCGACTGCGGATCCAGGTGACCACGCCGGCGGTTTGGGCAATAACCAGTATGCCAATCAAGATCAGCGCTCCTTCCTCGGAGTCGATCACCTCGGCCAGCCAGGTGTTGAGACAGATAAAGGCAGCCAGGGTGACCACAATCAGCATAAAGGCATCAAAGAGGCGATAGGAGTAGATATAGATCAGCGCGCCAGTGGCCACAATGTGCATCAGAAACAGCGGCAGCAGCCCCCGATCCCTGGCTGAGTCAAGGATGAGGTTCTGCGTTGCAAAAGCTAAGGCACCTATCATGAGGATGGCGATGACCCGCGGCGTCCAGCGACTCTCGACCCAGGCAACCCCACGCTGACGGGCCAACTCCCACAGGCCCAGGGCCACCGCGTTGAGCGCAAAGATGGCCGCAAAGAGGCCACTATCGGGCATCTGCCTAGATCCCGCCTGGTCCCAGTACAGCAAAATCGTCAGATTGACCGCCAGCAGCCAGATCAGCCAGAAGGGTGTGAAGCGGCTAATCACGACCCAGCCAATGGTGAACAGCGACCAGGATAAAAATAGCTCGTAGGCATCGGCGCCGGTCTGATAGATCTGGCCATAGACCGCCAGCAGCCCGCCAAAGAGCAGCGCGGCCACGGTGAGAACGACCTTGCCCTGGATGCGATCCAGGCCCAGCCAGAACGCCAGGCCCACGGCGACGACAACGCCGCCCTGGAGCAGCCCGAGCTTGGCAAACCGATGCATATCGGCCCAGTTAAACGCGAAGAAGAAAACAATGCCGCTGAGCAGCATCCCGGCGCCGAGGACCAGCAGCAAAATATCGAGAAACACCATCCAGCGCTGGGCTGAGGGGGTGTGTCCAGCGATCGTGAAGGCCCGCCGCAGGGCCGGCACATCCAGCACATCGTGCACAGCCTGATGGCGTAAACTCTCCGGCCTCGCCGGAAGGTCAAGGGGATCGGGTACATGAACCATAGTTCACCTCACTTACAGGAAATATAGGAGCGAAGCTTGAATGCGGGCGTGATAATCATAGTATAGGGCGGCGGAGTCTAGCAACTATGTATCAAAAGGCACAATATCTAGGGTGGTGCTGACCTGATCGATTTGAGGGTGGGTGCTGGCTAAAACACCAACACCCCGCATAAAGCGGGGTGCTGGTGTGAGAGAAGAGAGAGGAGAAGGTTTGACCATAGTATACCACACTTAATGAAGAGCTTGGTTGGTCAAGTGGTCAATGCAACCATTGGCGGCACCTACGCATGATCCAGCCACAGATCGCTATCGTTGTGCTGCTCGACAAGCTGGAGGGCGTTATAGGGAGTCGGGGCCATCTGCACATCGTCAAGGGTGATGCCGAGATTGATCAGCGTGCTGGCGATTGTCGGGCTGATCCCGCTGATAATGACTCTGGAGCCGAGCAGCTTGACTGAGCGGGATAGCGCCAGCAGCTTATGGGCGATGCTCTTATCGATCTGGGTTAGAGCGGTGATATCCAGGATGAGGGTATGGATACGGCGCTCAGCGATCTCGTGGAGCAGATGCGAGGTCAGGATCTCCGCTCGGATACTATCGAGGTGCCCGACCACCGGGGCCAGCAATACGTGTTGGGCCACCTCGACCGCTGGTGTCTCCAGCTCAGCCAGGGTCTCAAGCAGCCGATTCAGCTCCTCGGCGCGGCTCTCCAGGGCGACCGCCTGGGCTCTAGCCTCCTGGGCGTACTGTTCGGCCAGGGTTTGCTCGGTGTGGGCGGTGACCAGGGCCGTGTTCAGCGCCTGCTGCGACTGCTCCATAATCAGGCGACCGATATATAGGCAGCCGGCCACAAACACATAGCTCAGGATAAAATCAAACTGGACATACGGACCCTGCCCATTCGAGCGCACCAGCAGCAGCAGCAGCACCGTCAGCGCTGTGCCAACGGTCCAGCGCGAGCTGGTGACGACAACCGTAATCGCCAGCGGCGCAAAGACCACCGGTGAAAATGTCGTATCGATGAGCGGATTGACCAGCAGGAACACGGTCACAAGGGTGCCGATAATCACATTGGCCTGGTTGACCCAGGGCCACCTGCGCCAGGCGCCAACAATCAGCAGCACCACCAGCGGCGTGAGCACCGTCAGGCCAAACTGAGCCTGCGGGTCCGCTCCGCTGATCGT
>JACCRK010000310.1 GCA_013813565.1 Herpetosiphonaceae bacterium | reverse complement strand
GATTGAACGGCTTCATTATACGCCGCCCGCTTTGATATCCAGCTTATGTCTCGCTTGCGTAGACCTGAGGAGTGACGTAATTGCGCCCGTATGTTCTGTGCTCAGCGCAGATTCGCGTCGGCCGGTGCTTTGTTCTCTCCTCTAGTCAAGGTATAATACCTACGGTTTGCGACAGTACGAAGGGGTTGGAATGACAACGTTTCTCCTGATCCGTCACGCCACCAACGATATGGTGGGCAAGGCGCTGGCTGGCTGGACACCCAATGTTCATCTGAATGATGAGGGCCAGGCCCAGGCGATCAAGCTGGCCGAACGCCTGGCCGAGGTGCCGCTCAAAGCAATCTATAGCAGCCCGCTGGAGCGCGCGGTTGAGACCGCCCAGCCGCTGGCCGAGCAGCTGGGCCTGGAGATCCAGATCCACGCTGGAGTTGGTGAGATTCAGTTTGGCGAGTGGACCGGCCGCACCATCAAGGAGCTGGCCGATTCGCCGATCTGGACAAATATTCAGCGCTTCCCATCGGGCACCCGCATCCCTGGCGGCGAGACCTTGCGCGAGATGCAGAATCGGGTGGTTGATGCACTTGAGGCGCTGCGGGCCGCCCATCCTAACGATATCATCGCGATCTTCGCCCACGCCGATGTGGTCAAGGCGATGGTGGCCCACTATCTCGGCGTCCACCTCGATCTCTTTCAGCGCATCATAATCAGCCCGGCCTCGGTCTCGATTGTCAGCGTTGGCGACAGCGGCCCCCACGTCCTATGTGTCAACGACACCGGGGTGCCGCCTAAATTTCCCGATCCAAAGCCTGCGGCTGCCGAAGGTGCTGCGGCGGGCGATCCGGCGAGTGATGCAGAGATTACGCCCGAGACCGAGCGGCCAGTCGGGTAGGGGCCAGTAGCGAGTAGCTAGTAAGGCTACTTTAGATGAGTAGGGAGCTATAAAACGAAAACCCACGAGCTGCTAGCCGCTAGCTGCTCTTGAAATCTTTTTGAATTGAGGAATGAATGCCAGAGTACATCTACGATCTTCGGCGGGTGAGCCACATTACGGCGGCGGCAGTTGGCCAGCCGGGCGAGCGGGTATTTTATCTTCAGGCCCAAAAACATAGCGATCTCATCTCGCTGGTGACTGAAAAAGAGTATATTCGCGCCCTCGCCCAGCGGATCGACAGCATTCTTGATGAGCTGGAGAAGCGCGGTGTCGCCCGCCCCGACCCATCCGAGGAGCCAACGCCGGCCGAGTTGATGCTGCGCGGCCCGCTCAACTCGCTGTTCCGCATCGGGCAGATGAGCCTGGCCTATGCGCCCGATGGCGATCTGCTGGTGCTGGAGGCGGAGGAGCTGCCCGTCGCCGATGATGACGAGGAAGAGATCGACCCGATCCTGCGCCAGAGCGAGCCTGAGGCCGCCCCGCCCCGCCAGCCACGGATGGTGCGATTCTCCGCCACCCGCGCCCAGATGCAGGGCCTCAGCCGCAGCGCGATGGAGATTATCACCACCGGCGGGCGGGCGATCTGTCCCCAGTGTCTGCAGCCGATGGAGCCAACCGGCCACATGTGTGTGAAAAAGAATGGCCACGCCAATAAAACGGCGGCGGAAATGTAGCGGCGGAAAGGACGGCAACGATGACAGATCACCTGGATGATGTTCCTGAAACGCGCTCAGTTGATAGCGAGACCATGCTTCAGCTGATGCGCTGTGGTACGCTCGAGGTGCGCGGGCTGTTGCCGTGGAGCTCAAACTACACCTTCCTGGCCGACATCACCGATCCGGCCACCACGCTGACCACCCTCGGCGTGTATAAGCCGCGCAAAGGTGAGCGGCCACTGTGGGATTTTCCGCAGGGCACCCTCTACAAGCGCGAGGTGGCGGCATATCTGGTCAGCGCGGCGCTGGGCTGGAACCTGGTGCCGCCGACGGTCGTTCGCGATGGCCCGCACGGCGTTGGCTCGGTGCAGCTGTTTATTGATGCCGACTATGATCAGCACTACTTTACGCTGAAGGACGATCATAGCGGCCAGTTTCAGCGCATGGCCCTGTTTGATGCCGTGATCAACAATGCCGACCGCAAAGGCGGCCACGTGCTGATTGACGACAGCGGCCACGTCTGGGCGATCGATCATGGGATTGCCTTTCACGACGAGTACAAACTGCGCACGGTGATCTGGGAGTGGGTTGGCCAGCCGCTCGACCCTGAGCAGCTGGCTGCGCTGGAGGGCCTGCGCCAGCAGCTGGAGCCTGAGCAGCCGCTGGCGCAGGCCCTGGGCGATCTGCTATATCCGCGCGAGATTAAGTCGATGCGTAGCCGTCTGGAGCGCCTGTTGAAAAGTGGCAAGTTTCCCGGCCCGCTCGGCCAGCGCTCGATGCCGTGGCCGCCGGTCTAGCCGACCTCTGGCTGAAGGCGGCCCACGCGCCGCCTGCTCCAGCCTAGCTGACAAGGAATTCTATGGATCTGCATGAGGCAATTCGGGCCCGTCGCACCACGAACGGGCCGTTTGATGATCGTCCGCTCGACCCGGATCACGTTCAGACAATTCTCCAGATGGCGGCCTGCGCCCCCTCGCACTTTAACTCGCAGCCGTGGCGCTTTGTGGTGGTACAGGATCAGGCGACCAGGCTGAAGATCGCCGCTATCGCCGGCGAGTCGATGCAGAAGTTGATGGCTGGCGGCCGCTTCTGGCAGCGCTATCGCAAGTATTTTCGCTTCTCGAAAAAAGATATCGATGAAAAAGGCGACGGCATTCTGATCGACACCATGCCCGCGATCCTGAAGCCGTTTGCCAAGTACATTTTTACCGAACGCGGCGGCGAGATCATGGCGCGCTTTCAGGTGCCGAAGGTGCTTGGCAACGACGCCCGCAAGCTGGTGGCCGGCTCCCCGCTGATCCTGGGGATCACGCTGGATGCCAGCGAGTACAAGCCCGACGATCTCTCCGGCATGTACTCGGTGATCTCGCTCGGCGCGGTGATGCAGACGATCTGGCTGACCGCGACCTCGCTGGGCATCGGGATGCAGTTTATCTCGACGCCAATGGAGGTTGAGGGGCAGTGGGAGCGGATTGTGCAGCTGCTTGGCATTCCGACCGAGCACAAGCTGATGGTGCTGTATCGGCTGGGCTACCTGCCCGACGATGCCCGCCGCCCGACGATCGACTGGACCTCCTCGCAGCGCAAGCGCACCGCCGCCCTGGCCTACGCGAACCGCTGGGATGTGCCGTTCGTGTCCACCACGCCAGGCGGAGAGCTGTGATCTCTCCGTAGATCCTGCGCCTTAAACACCAAGGCTGTCCCCGGATCGAGCCAGGGACAGCCTTGCGTTTAGCAGCGGCTCATTACCAGGAGACACCATCTTTGGTCGAGTCGAAGGTGGTTGGGTCCAGCTCCATCGGGCGTCGAGTTTTGAAGGTGGCGGCTTCGCGTTGGGTCACTGGGACCATAAAACATACGGCGACCACCAGCACAAACAGGCCGGCTAGCACCGTAAAAATTATGGCTGCCAGTGGCGAAGCATCCGCAGCAAGCTTGATCGGCACAACGATGAAGGCGAAGACGATCAGCGAAATAGCAAAAAAGTTGCCAAAGCGCGAGTAGGTCGGTTTGATAGGTTTCAAAAGGCGATGTGGGCCACGCATAGGTCTATACTCCTTGAACAACAGCGATCTGCCGGGTATTTTAGCCGATTGGCGCACGATTGTCGAATATCTGAGGCAGGGCGGCTTAGCTGCGCCTGGATCTAAAACAGCGCGACCACCCGGTTTTTGGGTGGTCGCGCTGTTTTAGGGCGATTACAGCTTATTGAGCGCTAACATCGTCGACGAAGAACGACGTGATCAGCGAGCTGTCGGTGGTGGCGGTGAACTGGATCCGCACGGTCTGCCCGGCGTAGGCGCCCAGGCTGAGTGTGTCCAGGCTCCAGGCGTTCTTGGTGCTGGCGTTGCTCCAGGTGCGCAGCGTTGTCAGCAGGGTGCCGCTGGTGTTGTAGACCCGCACGCGCAGATAGTCGTAGGTGCCGCTGGTCTCCTGGGTGCTCATATACCAGTAGTAGCGCAGCGAACCATTGCTGGGGACAGTGATGGTCTGATAGATGGTGTCGGTGCCGCTGTTGTAGCCGCCGAGGTAGGCGCTGTACGATCCGCTGCGTGGGCGGGTGGTATCGATCAGCTGATAGCCATTCGAGGACGACTGCTGCCAGGGGCTGGTGCCGCTCTCAAAGCCACCGTTGACAATCGCGTTGCCGGATGGCGGCGGTGGCGGTGGCGGTGGCGGGGTGACGGTGCCCGATACGGCTTTATAGGCATTGATGCGGCCACAGGTCCAGGTCGAGCCGGTGCCGGTGATCTTATCGGCGGTGGAGCAGATGCGATCGCGGATCTGGCTGTTGGTCAGGCCCTGTGAGGCGAGCAGACCGGCCAGGCCGGCGACGTGGGGGCTGGCCATCGAGGTGCCGTTGATGGTGTTGTAGCCACTGTTGATCCAGGTTGAGTAGATGCTCGACCCTGGTGCGGCAACTTCAACCCACGAGCCATAGTTGGAGAACGACGAGCGGGCGTCGGTGCTGGTGGTTGAGGCGACGGCAAAACAGTTGCTGTAGGCGCCAGGGTAGGCGCTGCTGGTGCTGCTGGTATTGCTGTTGCCAGCGGCGCAGGCCAGGAATACACCCTTGCCCCAGGCATAGTCAACGGCATTTTGCAGGGCGGTCGAGCCGCCGCCGCCCAGGCTCAGATTGATCACTTTGGCGCCGTTGTTGGCAGCAAAGTTAATCCCGCTGGCGACATTGGCCAGGGTGCCGCTGCCGTTGTTGTCAAGCACGCGAACCGGCATCAGCTTACAGTTGGGGCAGGTGCCGGCGCCACCAGTGCTGTTGTTGGTCTCAGCGGCGGCGCTACCAGCAACGTGGGTGCCGTGGCCGTTGCCATCGCTGGCGTTGGTGTCGTTGCTGACATAGTCGTAGCCAGCGACGATTTTTGCATCGAGGTCGGGGTGATTGAGCTGAATGCCAGTGTCAACTACCGCAATCACCGTGCTGGCGCTGCCCTGCGTCACATCCCAGGCCTGGGGCGCTTGGATTCTATTCCAGGCCCACTGGGAGCCAAGGCTGGTGTCGTTGGGGGTGTAGTTGACGGTATAGATGTAGTTAGGCTCGGCAAATTCAATGTTGGGGTTGTGTTTGAGCGCGGTCAGGGCGGCTAGTTTGCTCTCCCGGCCAGGATTGTTTTTGGCGGCGGCAAACTCAAGGACTTGCATGTCCAGTCCTGGGATGTCTTGGACCAGCGTTGCGCCAAGACTATCAATGTCGCTTTGACGATTAGCTTTTCCAGCTTTGAACTTGACAACGAACTGTCCAGGAACTGCAGGCGCATCAATATCAACGCGGGTGTTTCGTTCACCATCCTGCCTCTGGGCAAATGTGCCGGCAGGGAAAGCGAGAACAGCCATCACGAACATGAACAGGGCAGAAAGAACAAACCGTTTCAAAACGTTGCCTCCTAAATACTAGGGTACCCTCCTGGCTCAGGCCAGCCAGGCAGGTTCATTCAGTTCAAGAAAAGCGGACGAGTTGCGACCCATGACCACCAAAAAATGCAGGAGCTAATAAGAACGACTGGTGGAATTAGCGGGGGAGAGGCAGGTTTTTCTGATAGGCTATCCTCCTTTTAAGCCCAGACCTACCGGTAACGAACCAGTTGGTGGATTATCAGGATGGAGGTACTACTGAATTGTTGAGCTTACTGTAGCATACTAAAAGCTTAAAAGTCAAAGAAAATTAAGCAATCAAACAATATAATAATCAAACGATCCGGTGATGAATCGATCACGCAGGCTGCCGATCAGCGGCCAGCGGGCGGCCCGCTGAATGTGTCGGGCGTACCAGCGGTCGTGGGCGGGCTGCGAGGGGAAGACCGGGAAATAGATTCCGGTCGGATAGTTCGACCAGAAATCACGCCGTTCGATCGTGCGGTTGCCTGGATAGAACTCGCTGATGCCGTCACCATCACGGTCAAGGTTGTTGGTGTGCAGTCCAAAGCTGCCGTCCGGGGCATGGTAGGCGGCATCGACCACGTAATATTCTTCGTGCTGACCGCCGGCCGCATCAACAAATGGGTCGCTATAGCCAACCAGCAAGACCGCATGCTCGCCATAGATTGTAAAAGGTCCCACGCGGTTGCCGCCAAATTCAATACACACCGGAATGTTCTGGTCGATCAGATCACGGAGGAGTTGCTCGCCATTGGTGCGCGAGAGGTTGCCGAAGTGGGTGCCGGCGCCGTGACGTCTCAGCAGCGTTGCGGTGACAAAGCTGGGGGTTCCGCCCATTCGGCGTTGAAACCAGAAGCCCGCCTCGCGCACAAACTGGTCTTTATCAAAAAACTTCGCGCCGTTGTGCAGCAGATTCAACGCATTGGCCGGGGTTGTGCAGCCGCACTCGTTGACGCCCTGGGCCTGAACCAGCCAACGCTCTTCAGGAACTGAGGGTAGGACCGAATGGATATATGCGGGGAACATAGCGCCTCCTTTGCTGACCGTGGCGAATTCATGGTTGCCTCGGGTTTGTTCAGGGTGCAGGGCTAAGACAGGATCTGAATCTACCACAGATCTATTGAGCTCACGAGCTGGGCTTTCCAGCCCACCTAGCCGTGGGGCGGTGCTGCGCTAAGCTGAATTAGCTCGGCGAGCTGCTTCGCCACAACCTGTAGTGGCTCGGCGCTGTGGTGGGTGCGGCTGAGAATTACTCCGCCTTCAATCGCCGCCGTGATCATCGTCGCCAGCATCGCGGCGCGGGCGCTGTCCCAGCCATCAGCCAGCAGTCTGGCGGCAAATGCGCTGTGGATGCGGCTATAGGCGCTGCGACAGGCGTTATTCAGGCGCTGATTGGTGCTGGCTGTCTCCATTGCGACCGTCATCAGCGGGCCGCCCCGCTGGAATTCGGAGCGCTCAACCTGCTCGGCGATCGCCTCGACGAAGCGCCGTACCGCCACGGCCGCATCGGCATGGGCGCTAAGCTCGGCCTGGATCCGTTCGGCGATCAGCTCTCCTGCCGCGTTAATTGCTGCTTCCGCCAGCTCATCTTTGCCACCAGGATAATAATAGTACAGCGAGCCTTTGGGCGCCCCGCTGGCTTGAATAATCTGGTTGAGGCCGGTCGCATGCAGCCCCTGGGTCTCCAGTAATGTGCTGGTGGTCGTCAGAATGTGGCGCTGGGTTGGATTCATCGCATTGCTCCTTATCTCCGGTCATGGCCTGATCATAGGTGGATATAGATCGAGTATAATTATAACAACCGGTCTATATAATTACAAATGAGGATGATGATGATTTTCGTAACTGGTGCAACCGGAACTATTGGCGCTGAAGTGCTCTATCTGCTCAAGACTAGCGATCAGGTGGTGCGGGCGGGTATACGCCAGCCAACCGTCGCTCAGCTGGCAGAGAACGCGATTGCCTTTGATATCACCCAGCCGGCCAGCTTTGGGCCAGCGTTGGCGGGGGTTGAGCGGATGTTTCTGATGCGGCCGCCAGCTGTCACCAATGTCGCCGAAACCCTGTTTCCCCTGATTGATGCTGCCAAAGCCAGCGGCGTACACCAGATTGTGTTTCTATCGCTGCTCGGGGCCGAAAAGCTGTCATTTGTACCCCATCGCAAGGTCGAAATCTATCTCCAGCACTCTGGAATAGATTATACCTTTCTACGGGCCAGTTTCTTTATGCAGAATCTCCAGACCGCCCATGGCGCGGAGATTCGGCAGCGGCGTGAGATTCTGGTGCCGGCTGGCAATGGCAAGACGAGCTTTGTTGATGGCAACGACATTGCCGCCGTGGCGGTGCGGGCCCTGACCGAGGATGGCCATCGCAATCAGGCCTATGATCTGACCGGCTCGGAGGCGCTTGACTATCCGACTGTCGCGGCGCTGCTCTCGCTGGAGCTGGGCTATCCAATTGTGTATCGGCACCCATCGCTGCGGAGCTTCTTGAGCTATCAGCGGTCCAGGGGTGTTACGGCGGGCCAGGCCCTGGTGATGGCGGCGATCTATACCACCGCGCGGTTTGGCATGGCCGCCCGCGTCACCAACGATGTGGCCCGGCTGCTGGGCCGGCCACCGCAGTCGCTCCAGGGCTACCTGGCTCAACATCGCCAGGCCTGGCTCGATTAGCCATGTGGCATGGCGGATTGGCGGTTACTCCACCGAACGAATCTGCTGTATGTCGGAATGGCGCATGTGATGGTATACTCACGCTGAGCTTGTTTGATCCGCTGGAGCGCTGCGATTGGCAGTTTGGAATGGCGCAATCAGCGGCGGGGCTGGAATCGGCTCAGCACTGGTGCTTAAACGGATGTGAGCGTAGCTAGTATTAACAGGTATTGTGCCAGGGTGATATGGATGGTAAGCAGACCCAACATGATCTATAATTCAAAACATATTTTAAGTTGATAGCATCGAGGCTCGAACCAAGCAGTTCGCTGGGCTCTCCGGGTAGCGCAGATGTGCTGCGTATGTGCGCCCACTATCGTAACTCCTAAATCGACATCATACCAGCAAGTCCTACTTTGAAGGAGAATACATGCTCAGCAATAGCACTGCACCCACACCATCAACACAGCCCGAGACATCCTCCACCGAGTTTTCAACTCCCCCGCTGCGCTTTACCACCCTGCGGATCAAGCTGTCCCTGATTGTGGCCCTGACGGTGCTGCTGCTGGTTGTTTTTCTGTATATTCCGCTGCAGTTTATTCTCCTGGAACGCTTTATCAACCTGGAACAGGACAATGTCGTTACCAACCTGAATCGCACCAGCGAGGCCGTGACCAACCAGCTGAGTCAGATCGTTAAAACCAGCCGCGACTATTCGGCCTGGGACGACACCTACAATTTTGTAGAGACTCGCGACCAGGCCTACATCGACGACAATCTGGCCGATGAGGTTTTCGAGAATAACCAACTTAATTTTGTTTTGATCCTGAATGCCCAGGGTGAGGTCGTCTTTAGCAAAGCCTATGATCTGGAAAATCACGTTCAGGTTGATTTTCCTGTGGAGCTGGAAGCGCTGCGCACCAGCGAATTTGTTAAGTATGCCAATATCGATGACAATAAAAAAGGCATCCTGGTGCTGCCCAATGGTCCGGTTCTCCTATCCTCTACTCCGGTGTTACCCGTTCGCAGAGAGCCTGTCCCGGCAATCAAGGGTTCGTTTCTATTTGGCCGCACCTTAGGCAAGGACCAGATTGCTGATCTCGCCACAATTACCAAGTTAAACCTGTCGATCTATCGGTTTGATCAACAAAATCCGCTGCCACCAGCGATTGCCACCCGGCTTCAGGCTGGCGAGACGAATATTGTCAATCCGATTGATGCGAACCGTATTCAGGGATTTACGCCGCTCAATGATATCCTTGGTCGGCCTGCTCTGGGCGTACAAATCGAGCAAGAGCGGAGTATCTACAACGAGGGTCAGCGTGGGGTAATGTCATTTATGGCCTCGCTGGCCGGCGGCGGGTTGATTTTCGGCATCATCGTGATTCTGCTGCTGGAGCGGTTTATTTTGGCCCGCCTGGCCCGTCTGAATAAAGAGGTACAGGCCATTGGCGTGGATGCCGATGGCAGTGAGCGCGTTGGCGTCCAGGGCAGCGATGAGCTGGGCCAGCTCAGCGCCTCGATTAACCAGATGCTGGCGAAGCTGGAACAATCGCAGGGCGAGCATTTACGCGCCGATGAGGAGCGGGTGCGGCTACAGGATACCTTGATCAGATCCCAGGCGATGACGCTCGATAAGCTTTCAACGCCGGTTATTCCGATTAGCGATAGTGTGATTGTGATGCCGCTGATCGGCGATATCGATGAGCACCGGGCCGGCAAAATTCTCGAAACGTTGCTCAAGGGCATCAGCGAGATGCGCACCCGCACCGCGATTATCGATCTGACCGGGATTGTGGGGGTTGATGATGAGGTGATCTCACTGCTTACCCGCATGGGCGGCACCGTTCGGCTGCTGGGCGCCGAGCTGATTTTGACCGGTATCACCGCCGAGATCGCTCAGAAGCTGGCCGAAAATCCCGCCAAGATCCACGGCATCAAGACCTACAGCAACCTTCAGCAGTCCATCCTCTACGCGCTGCGCGCCTAGCGTTCTTGGCTGGAGACGAAAAAAAGCGCCCGGCTGTGTGGTGAGCACAGCCGGGCGCTTTTTTTCGTCTCTAAGGATAGGTCAGGCGGGTCTGATA
>JACCRK010000299.1 GCA_013813565.1 Herpetosiphonaceae bacterium | reverse complement strand
GCGGCCTGAGCGATCTGCCCGACGGTACCACGCTGACCGATGCGCTGGGCGGCGGCAGCGTCACCGTGCAGGATGGGACGATCGAGTGCGCCCTGCACGATAAACAGGTCGCGATCTACACGAAATAGACCAAGGGGGCCAATGAGCGAACGCTATCAAATTTGGGTTGTCGATGATAAGCCCGCCAATCTGCTGATGATTGAGCGCTCCTTCGAGACGGTGCGGGCCTTGGTCGAGCTACGCCTGTTTGAGGATGTGCGCGAGTTTATGGCGACGCTGGAGCGTGATCTCAAGCGCTCCGCCGCGCTGCCTGATTTCGTCCTGCTGGATTTTTTTCTGCGCTGGATGCACGGACACCAGGCCCTGACCAGGGTGCTGCAATGCTACCGTGCGGCAGCGACTCCCAAGTCGCAGCGGGCTGTCGTCATCGCCCACTCCAGCCACCCCAACGCCAGCGCGCTGCTGCTGCGCTACGGCGCGGATTTCAGCCTGCCTAAAGTCAAAGGGCTGCCAACCTCGGCAGCCCTTGAGCATAATTTTTGCAGCGCCGCCGCCCTCGCCTGGATGCGTGAGCAGCGCCAGGCCTGGCAAATGAATGCGCTTTGAGCATCCCGGACTAGTGGCTGTCTGCGACCGCTTGCCAGCGCAGGCGGGAGCGAAAGCGCCGGAGCACCACCAGCAGCGGACGGCCAAACGCGACGATCAGCAGGCCATTAAACAGCGCCCGCACGGCATCCCAGCCCAGCGAGGTGAGCAGGTAGAACGCCCAGTAGCGCCGCCCGGTCTCGGCCAGGCCCAGGCCGGGCTGCCACGAGATGGCGCTGTCGGTGAAGCCAAAGGGCCAGAAGGTGAGATTCATCACCGCGCCGAAGAGAAAGCCCCACAGCCAGCCATAGACCGCCAGCAAAGCCACCTCGCCCCAGCCGCCCTCGGGCAAGCGCAGGACTCGCCGCAGCGGCGGCAGCACGGTGGTGCCCAGGCCCATCCAGCCCATCGCCAGCATCTGAAACGGCAGCCACGGGCCGATGCCGGCGGTCAGCAGCGCCGAGACAAACAGGCTTAGGGCGCCGAGCAGGAAGCCAAAGCGTCCGCCATAGACATAGCCGGCCAACATCACCAGAAAGAAGAAGGTTGGGCTATCGCCCGGCCCGGCGGGCAGGCGCAGCACGGCGTTGATCGCCACCAGCATGCCCAGGGCCGCCAGCACCCGCGCATTCATCTGCTGGGTGCTGAGGTCGGCCACGATGATGCCGAGCAGCAGCGGCACAAGCAGCAGCATCAGGAAGGGCGCATCGCCGGCGTGGTTGCTGCTCGCGGACACGTTGGCCAGGGCAAACGGGTAGAGCAAGGTGCCCGCCCCAACCAGGGAGGTCAGCGCCAGCAGCACCTGGCTCAGCCACGGGCCGGAGCGGGGCGGGGCGGCGGTGCGCACAGAAGGAGTGGAGGTCGTCATCGTCGGGCGCTAGAGATCGAGCGCGCTGACGGCGTTCTCATCGGGAATGACCAGCGAGCCAAAGCGCAGCCGCAAGGTGCTGAGGACCGCCTCAAGCTCAGGCGGCAGGGGCAGCTCCCAATCGTGCCACTCGCGATCCGAGGGCAGGCAAAAGCCCAGCTGATAGGCATGGAGAAAATGCCGCTTCAGACCGAAGGTTTCTTTGGCCCGGCGCGGACCGTAGAGCACATCGCCGACGACCGGGCGATTTTTGTAGGCAAAGTGAACCCGAATCTGGTGGGTGCGCCCGGTCTCCAGGGTGGCGCGGACCAGCGAGTACGACCCCAGCTCCTCAAGCACGCGATAGTGGGTGATGGCATAGCGGCCATCGGAGACCACCGCCATGCGCAGGCGATTGTTGGGGTTGCGGGCGATCGGCGCATCGATGGCCCCGCTCTGCTCGCGGAAGTGGCCCTCGACCAGCGCCAGATAGCGCTTGCTCATAGCGTGTTCCTGCTGCTGCGCGACCAGAAAGGCCCGCGCCAGATCGTGCTTGGCCACCACCAGCAGCCCGGAGGTATCTTTGTCGATCCGATGGACGATGCCAGGCCGCAGATCGCCACTGGTGGTGAGATTCGGATAGCGATACAGCAGCGCGTTGACCAGGGTGCCGTTGGTATGGCCGGGCGCCGGATGCACCACCATACCGGCTGCCTTGTTCACCACCAGCACATCCTCATCCTCATACACAACATCCAGCGGAATATCTTCCGGCACGATATCGGTCGGCTTGGCGAGCGGCAGCACAATCTCCAGCGTATCGCCGGCCTGCACCGGGTAGCTGGACTTGGCCCCACGTCCATTCACCCGAATATGAATATCGGTGATCAGCTGCTGGATGTAGGTGCGTGAGAGATCAGGCAGTTGCAGCGCAATAAAACGGTCAAGCCGCTGACCAACATCGTCCTCGGTGATGGTCAGGGTTGTAATAGATTGTTGGTTCAATGCCAGACCTCTTCCTCTAGCTAATGGTTATTGATTTGGGCTTCAACCGAGAGCGCGGCATAGGGCAGCACTTCAAGCCGCTCAACCGGAATCGGCTTGCCACTCTTCAGGCAGATTCCATAGGTGCCGGATTCAATCCGCTCCAGCGCGGCGGTGATCTGGTCAAGCAGCTCCTGGCGATCCTCGATCAGCGACAGGTTCTTCTCGCGCTCATAGATGTCGGTGGCATCGTCGGCCATATGATTGCTGACACCGTAGGAGGCATCTTCATTGATCACATTGGTGGCCTGCTCCAGACCGCCAATCTCTCCCTGAAACTGCGCCTGCAGCTCCAGCAGCTTGTTTTTAAAATGGGCAAGTTGTTGTGCATCCATACATTTCACTTTCTTCTCTAGAAAATAATCTGACTAGAGATTATACCATGGTGACTATTGGACATCGCTGAAGCAAGCTTCGTGCTAGAAATTAGCCAAATTTCGCTGCGCCAGCCGCTAGCGCAGCGCCCGCAGCAGCCCACGCAGGCTGAACTTCACCCCGGCCAGCAGGGTCGTGGCGCGGAACAGGCGGCTGGCCAGCTTGAGCGTGGCGGCCACCGCGAGCAGCATCAGCCCGACGCTGAGCGCCGTCTGCCAGAGCGGCACCACTGTCATCACCTGGCGCATCATCATGGTCGAGGGCGCGGTGAACGGAATGACGCTGAGGATGATCGCCACCGTACCGTTCGGCTTGTTGAGGAGCAAGGGGATAAAGAAAATTGGAATCAGCGCCGGCACGCTGATAATAATCGTCAGCTGGGAGAGCTCGCGCAGCGATGGGCTGATCGCACCAATGCCCGCCATCAGGCTGGCGTAAAAAAGGTAGCCGAGGACAAAGAATACCAGCAGCAGCACCCATATATTCCACGGCAGCGCGATCTCCGGCAGCGAGCTGAGCAGCCCGCCGCCCTGGCTAAGCACAGCCCCGCCAATCGCCGCCCAGATCAGCAGCTGGATCAGCGCGACAATCCCCAGGCCGATGATTTTACCCACCAGCAGCTGACCTGGCGCGATCGAGGTCATCAGCACCTCCAGGGTGCGATTCTCTTTCTCCTCCAGCACACCCTGCATCAGCAGGCTGGCGCCCATAAAGATCGAGATATAGATCGCCATGGCGAAAAGGATAGGCACCAGCGCCCCGCCAACGTTGTAGTTCAGGCTGCCGGCGACCCGCACGTTTTCGCTTAGCGCCACCGTGCGCCGAATCGCGAATGGGCGCTGAAGCCGCTCGGCCAGGGCCGTATCGGCCGTCTGCATGGCGTTGGCCGACAGCAGGGTGCTGAAGTCATTGACATCTGAGCCGCCGAACAGCGCGGCCGAGCGGGTGGTTCGGGTCACAAATCCGGTTAGCTGGTAGTCCGCCGGCAGAATAAACAGGCTAGAGATCTGCTCAGCGCGCAGGGCCGCCTCGCCGGCTGGCTGGTCGGGGAACTGCTGAAACAGGGTTGGGGAGACGATCGTGGTGTGGCGGGTGATCGCCCCGGCATCATCAACATAGCCGATGGTGTGGCCGGGTGGGAGGCTGGGGTTGAGCGTCGATAGGGTGTTCTGGCCCGAGGGATCGCCGCCCAGCAGGCGGGCGACCACGGCAATAATAATGCCAATCAGTGGCACGCCAAAGGTCGACCAGTAAAAATCACGTTTGCGCAGATGATAGAGCATATCGCGACGAGCGACAAACCAGACTTTTCGCATGATCCTACTCCACGATCCGGCAGTGGTCGAGGTTCATCTCAACCTGGGCGGAGCGAGGAAAGCGCCGCAGACCGAGGATTTTCCAGATATCGTTGCTCGAGAGACCGAGGTTGACCGCGCTCCACACGGCGACAAAGGCCGATAGCGAGCGCACCGCCAGCAGCAGCAGCAGCAGCAGGCTGACCACCAGCGGCGCCGCCAGGATCCAGGTTGCCTGCTGGCGTGAAACTGGCTGGCGCGGCCGAAACCGCGGATATATCAGGCGCCGCATCAGCCGCTGCGGTATCTTCAGCCCGGCCATAGCCAGCGCGTGGCTCAGCGTATGCAGCAGCGGCACAAACACAAAGATCACCAGCAGAGTGGCGCTGCCCCAGGTGCCAATGGTGTCGAAATCAATCACATCGGCGGCCGCATGCATCACGCTGCGCAGTCGAAAGAGAATGATCAGAGCAAACACAAACAGCAGCCCGCCGACCAGAACCGGAAGTCGTCCACTGAGGCCTTCCACAACTGGCGTGGCTGCGGCTGGTTTCGATGAAGGTGATTGACGAGCCATAAACCCTCAATAGTATTCAATGATCAATGGGTACTCTAATTTGGGGAGTTTACCACATTGGCGAAAGCTAATCCCCGCCCCGATCCTCGGCGGCCACCCGCTACGGCACATAGCGGGCGCGCCGCTCCAGCCACCAGATCGCAGTCGCGCTCAGCATTAGCAGCAGGGCCGCCAGCGCGTAGGCCTCGCGGGGCTTGGCGCTGGTCAGCATCGTGGCGATGATGCCAAAGCCAACCGCCACCAGGTAGCACATCAGCACCGCCTCGCGCCGGCTGGCCCCAAGCGCCACAAACCGATGCGAGATGTGGTCGCGCCCAGGGGTATTGAAGGGGTTGACCCGCCGCCGCAGCCGGGCGATCACCACCAGCGTGGTATCAAAGATCGGCACGCCCAGCACGACCAGCGGGATCATCCAGGTGACCAGGGTGCTGTTGGAGGGAAAGCGCAGCTTGATGCCCAGCACCGCCAGGACAAAGCCCAGGAACAGGCTGCCGGTATCGCCCATAAAGATGTTGGTCGGCACAAAGTTGTGGCGGAGGAATCCCAGGCAGGCCCCCAGCGTGGCCGCCGAGAGCGCCGCCACCAGCACCTGGCCATTCAGCACCGCCAGCTGCAGGAAAAACGCCGCTGCCACCGCCGTAATGCCGCCAGACAGCCCATCCATATTGTCTAGAAAGTTGATGGCATTGGAGATCCCGACGACCCACACGCCGGTCAGCAGGATATTGAACAGATTATTGCTGAACAGCTGCACCTGCACGCCGCCGACGATCAGCGCGGCACAGCCAATGATCTGGCCAAGCATCTTCAGGGTGGCCGACAGGCCCCATTTATCGTCGAGGGCCCCACAGATGACTACCACCGTTGCGCCAGCCAGAATCGCCGCCAGCTCGCGAATATAGAAGCGCTCGCCCCAGACCAGCAGTGTCAGCACAACGCCGGCGTAGATGGCCACCCCGCCCAGCAGCGGCACGGGATTAGCGTGAATCTTACGGGCGTGGGGCTGATCGAGCACGCCAATGCTGAGGGCCAGCCGGCGCACCAGCGGCGTGCCCAGCACCGAGAGCACCAGCGCACACAGAAAAATCAAAAACAGTTGGGCGAGCGTCATGGTGGTTCCTTGGTTAAAGGTCGGGAGCCCAGAACACCAGCCTTCAGCTGCTCTGAGCTCCAGAACTCGGGTCCTAGCTATTCAGCCGTGATTCGAAATAGGCGACAAAGCGTTCAAAGGTCTCACGGAGCGTGCTCTGCTCAGGCTGTTGGACCAGGGCCAGCGCCTCCGTGGCCTGGGCCAGGCCCTGCTGGAAGCGCCCGGTGTCGCTTAGAATCTGCGTATAGACCTGGCGATAGCTTACATCCTGCGGACGTCTGGCGATGGCCCTGGCGTAGCCGTCGAGGAAGGTGTCCAGCAGCGCCGGATCGCTCTGCATAGCAGCGAGGGTATCCTGATAGCGCTGGGAGCGCTCGCTGGGCAGCTCTGCGACATCGAGCAGCGAGTTTGTCAGCACCCGCGGATCGAGCGCCACGGCCTCGGAAAATGCCGCAGCGGCGCCGGGCAGATCGCCCTGGCGCCGCTTGGCCTCACCCAGACGGGCAAAGCTGGGGGCGTAGATTGGGTCAAGATCCGCGATCCGCTCCATCTCTGTCACGGCCCGGTCATAGTCCTGTTTGTACAGGTACAGCATCACCCACTGGCCGGCCAGCTCGACATCCTGCGGGGCGATTTTATGCGCCGCCTCATACGACTTAATCGCATCATCGAGATGGGACTGCGCCGAGGCCGCATCGACGCGCTCGATGTTGCGGAACCAGGAGGCGTGAAGCCGCCCAAGGTTGGCCGGATGGTCCTTGTTGCCGGGGTTCAGCGTCTGGGCCTCTTGCAGCGCCAGCCGGGCAAAATCCAGGATCTGTAGCGGCCCATAGCTGGAGGCGAATTTCTGGGCCACCTCGCGAATGCTGTCAGGGTCATAGTTGGCCGGTGGCAGCTGATCCAGCGAGGCATTCGGATCAGGCTGGCGATTGGTGAGCTGGGCCAGCTGCTGAGAAGGCTCTTTCTGCAGCTGTTCGTTCTGGATCTGGCTCACATCGGTCGCCAGGCTCATCAGGGCACGGCCATACATCAGGTAGTAGAGATCCTCGTTGGGGGCGCTGTCGATGGCTTCGCGCAGCGCGGCGTAGCCCAGGATATGGGTATCGAACGAGTTGCCCTGCTCAATCCACTGTTTGGCCTGGAGAAAGCGCATATCGGCGTAGATATTATCCAGGTTAAAAAACCAGACCCCGGCCAGCGCGATCAGACCGATGATGGCATAGATCGCCCGTGCCGGCGCTGCGCCAGCGTTGCTCCGCCCGCGAACGGCGCGTCCGCCGGTTGGGCGATTGCCGCCAGCGCCCCGTGAACGGCGGGTGCCACCGGCGATCGGCGCCGCTTCCTCAACCACCGCTACGTCAGCAACCTGGGTCTCACGACCAAGGGCATAGGCGCCAGCGAACATCCCTGCCACCACGCCGATGCCCATGACCGTCCAGGTGTACAGCAGGCTGGAGACAATCGGAATACCGAAGATATTTTCGACGAAGTTGGCCACCACAGCGGCAATACAGGCAATAATCAACACCTGCCAGCCAAACTCAATATTCTGCTCCAGCGGTCGGGCATAGCCGAGCCAGGCCGCCAGCAACACCGCCGCCAGACCTGCGACCAGCGCGATCAGCCCAAGCTCACCGCTTTCGAGAAAGACCGTAAAGAACGCCGCGATACTTAGCATAAAGATGCCAGTGATCACCAGATTGATCACCCGTGGGACCCGCAGCAGCCGCAGCATCAGGATGGCAAACGAGCCAAAAAGAAACAGGTGGCTAAACAGGCCGAGCGCACCTTTGGTAACCAGCTCATCGAGCATGGCTTGGTGCGAGCGGTCGGGCGAGGCCCCGCGCGACTCGTAGTTGGCCAGGCGCGGTGGGTAGAACTGATTGTAGGCCACAAACATGGTCTCTGGGCCCCAGCCGACCACCGTGCGCAGCGGATTTGAGGTGATCAGCCCGACCGCGCCACGGGTTTTTTCATCGCCGCGCCAGATCAGCACGCGCACAATGCCGGTGCCCCCCTCGGTTTCGAGCAGGTTGCCAAGCCGGGCGATGTAGCGGTTCTCGCGCAGACCACTGAAGCTGGCAGGATTGGTGTTCAGCGTGATTAAAAACCCGGCGCCGGCAAGGGTGACCACAATCCAGACGCCGAGAAGCGCCCCGAAGACTCGTTTAGCGCTGGTTGTTCGAAAGCCTTGCAGCAGCAACAGCGTAATGAAGGTGAAAATACTGACGAACATGCCGATCTGAGGACCGCGGCTCTGGGTAAAGAAGATAATCAGCACCATTGCAATGGTGACCAGGCCATAGGCCAGCGCCGCCAGGACATTCATCAGCCGTGATGGGACCGGGCTGGAACGCCGGGGCAGCAGCAGCGCCGCCAGATAGAACAGGAAGTAGGCGCCCATGCCCAGCAGCAGCCAGCTGCGGAAGTTGGTGGCCCGGCTGGCGGTGCTCATCTCCACGTTGTAGCAGGTGCGGGTCGAGTCGGGACAGTCCGGCGCGGTCAGGTAGCCGCCCAGGGTGAGCGACAGCATAAAGAGCACAACCAGCGCCCCCGGCAGATACACCCGCCAGTCGGTGCGCGACCCGCTCATCGTGCGATATGAGAACAGCGTCAGGGTGCTGCCGGTCACAATCACCGCGCCAGGAAAAATCCACCAGTGGCCAAACCCGATCAGCGGGGCCTGCAGGAGCGCGCCGAGCTTGAGGACGCCATACAGCGTCGCCAGCTGGCCAACCACCAGCAGACCCATCGCCAGCATCCAGGCCAGGTCGATCGGCAGCGCCGGCATGCCGCCGGCATTTGAAGCCGACACGGGGGCCGCCCGTCGGGCGCTGATGATACTCATTGTCAGGCGATACAGCACAAATGGCAGCACAATAATCAGGTAGGCGGCGACAAAAATGGAGTTGCCCATCGTTGAGGCCACCCGCGCCGCCGTATCGCCGGCCCAGGGCAGGGGGTCGATCGCCCGAAACTGCACAAAGCCATAGGCCAGCACCGGCAGGGCAGTGGCGATGATCACTGTGATCAGCCGATCGAGCTGTTCGCGCCGGCGCAGATGGGCCACAATTGCCCCAAACACCAGCATATACGACAGATTAGTGTAGGTTCCCTGCAGACGATTATAGCCACCAAAAAAGCTGGTAAAGGCCAGGATCGAGGTGAGCGTGGTCAGGAGAAACACCGCGGCATAGACTAAGGCCGGCACAACCAGCGGTGCGTTGCGCCAGTCCCGCCAGCGCGGCCATGCTCGCTGCACCTGCCCGCGCTCCAGCAGATTGATGATCCAGGCGGCGCCCAGCACCAATACCAGCGCCCGGAGCGCTACGGCTTTATCTGGCTCAAAGTGGCGATCGCTGAGCAGGCTGAAATAGATCGGGATCAGCAACAGCGCCAGCAACCAACACGCTTCCATCACGCGGCGCGACCATAGGCTGATTGAGGTTTCTCGTGGCTCCAAAACATAGCTCCTTAAAGACAAGGATGCAGGCTGGATGATGCGAATAAGCCATCATTCAGCCTGTATAGTCCTACGCTCATTGATCATTGATCGTTGATAATTTATGGTTGGCAGCCCGCTCCAGCATTTCGGCGGCGGAGCGGCGGCTGGCCTCACTAATCGGGGTACCATCAAGCATGGCGGCAATCTCGCTGATCCGCTCATCGTCGGAGAGCGGGCGCACACTGGTCTCGGTGCGGCCGTTGGCAACCTGTTTGGCAATCGCAAAGTGCTGATCGCCAAAGGCGGCAATCTGGGGCAGGTGGGTGATACAGAGCACCTGGTGGGCGTCGCTGATGCCCCACAGCTTTTCGCCAACAACCTGGCCCGAGCGGCCGCCAACGCCCACGTCAATCTCATCAAAGACCAGGGTTGGCACGCTATCGACGCTTGAGAGGATCGATTTCATCGCCAGCAGCAGCCGCGCCGACTCGCCGCCCGAGGCGATCCGCGCCAGCGGCTTGAGCGGCTCGCCAGGGTTGGGGCTGAGCATAAACTCAATCACATCGATGCCGGTGCGGTCAAACGCCACCCGCTGATCGCTGGCGGGGATCTGGACGCCGTGTGGATCGGGGCGCTGGCCAAGCTGGACATAGAACTTGACGTGCAGCATCGCCAGATCGCGCATGGCCAGCTCAATCCGCTCGGCCATCTCATCACCGGCCGCCCGGCGCCGGGCGCTCAGATCGGCGGCAGCGTAGCCCAGCTCGTCAAGCTGCGCCGCCTCCTGATGCTCCAGGTCGGCGATATGCTCGGCGCTGTGGTGCAGGGTCTCCAGCTCGGACTCTGCGCTGGCGAGCTTTTGCAGCAGATCGGCGGCATCGGCGGCGCGATATTTGCGGCTCAGCTCCCGCAGCTCAGCCACCCGATCCTCGATAATCTCCAGGCGGCCCGGCTCAAAGTCCAGGCTGGCGCGATAGTCGCGGACGCCAGTGATGATGTCATCAAGGCGATAGCGGATATCCAGCGCCAGCTCGTTCAGGGCGCTCAGGGTCGGGTCCAGCCGGGCGAGATCGCCGATCAGGCCGGTGGCCTCTTCGAGCGAGTCGACGATCGCCCGGGTTGCCGGGCGCCGCTCGCTGCTCGGGCCGCCGCTTTTGAGCAGGCGGTAGGCCGACTCGACCGTGTTGGTGATTTTGGCGGCGTTCTGCATCAGGGTGCGCTCGCGAGACAGGCTTTCCTCCTCGCCTGCCACCAGATTGGCCGTCCCAAGCTCCTCGACCAGATAGGCCAGCTCCTCGATCCGCTCGACCCGGCGCGACTCGGCCTTGCGCAGGCTGGCGATGCTGGTGCGAACCCGCTCCAGGCGAGCCACCAGATCGCTGACGACCTCGCGCTGGGCCACGGTTCCGGCGTAGCGATCGAGCATATCGCCGTGGGTGCGGGTGTTGAACAGCGCCAGGCCCTCGTGCTGGCCGTGGATATCAACCAGGCGCCCGCCAACCTCGCGCAGCACCGCGCTATTCACGGCGCGGCCGTTGATCCGGCCAACGCTGCGGCCGCTGGCGCCATGAATCTCGCGACTCAAAATAACCTGATCGTCGTCAGGGCTGTAGAGGCCATACTCTTCCAGAATGGGGATCAGATCCGGGCGGTCGTGCAGTGAGAAGATGCCCTCGACCCGCGCCTGAGTGCTGCCAGCCCGCACAAATGTCGGGTCGGCGCGCTCGCCGCGCAGCATCCCCAGAGCATCAATCATGATCGATTTTCCTGCGCCCGTCTCTCCAGTGAGCACATTGAACGCCGGCGCGAACTGTAGACGAATCCGATCGATGATGGCGAAATCGGCGATAAAAAGTTCCAGCAACATAGGCGTGTCTAACTCTGCCTGTTCTAGGTTAACATCAGCTGTTTGAAGTCGCAAACTCGTGCTGAAATCGTTTCAATTGTACCATAGGAGCAGGGCTGTTAGCGGGGTGGCTGCCAGGGCTTATGGGTTGTCCCATTAATAGTTGATTTCTTTTGATTCGCCACCCCTAACCCCTCCGCCGGAGGGGAATGCAGGGGGTTTTCATCCCCCTACAACCCCCTAAAATTGAGTTTTTGGATAGATTCTGCATCGTGCATCCATCCCATGCGATTCACCAATCGAGAATGGATAAGGCTTCGACAGGCTCAGCCAGCGGGGTCTGCTGAAGAAAGCGGGGGTTACTTTGTCTGGGTCCACTGTTGGATGGCGTAGTAGATTGCTTTGGGCGTGCCATCGGGGGCGACGAAGGTATAGTTGTCGATGTAGTTATAGCTTTGCCACGGCGTCGCGAACTGCCACAGACAGGTCGCCGCAAGCCACGGCCAGTTATCCTCGGCCCAGGCGTAGCCCTCCAGGGTGTAGCGAACCCGCTCCGGCGGCGTCACCGCCCCGACCCAGCGCGGGTGATCGTTCCAGCCGCCCTCGGTGATGTAGATTGGCACGTCGCGTCCGGCCGCGACCAGCCGCTGGTGGATCAGCTCGGTGCGCCGAAAGTTGACCAGCTCCGGCGCCGGGCCCTGGTCGGCGGGCGCTCGGCCACCGTAGGCGTGCACGGCGACCGCATCAAACGGGGCCGCGGCCGCCAGCAGCACATCGAGATACTGCAGGTCGTTGACGCTCAGCGTGCTGGGATCGATTGGGCCGCTTGGCCCGCCAGGGCTGAGGCCGGCGGCGGTCACCAGCGCCTCCGGGGCGACGGCCTTGACCGCCGGATAGACCACCTTGAGCAGCTCGGCGTAGGCCTGCGGGTCGGGGGCGCGGTCGCCCCACTCAAAGCGCAGGTTCGGCTCGTTCCAGATCTGGAGCACCCGCACGCCTTTGGGGACATAGCGCGCCGCAAACGCCGCCACATAGCGCGCATATGCGGCGTAGAAATCCGGGTCCAGATAGCGGTCGTTGGTGCTTTTCGGCCTGGCCCAGGCCGGCACAAAGTCGAGCCGGGCGATCACCTGCAGGCCCTGGCGCTGGGCGTGTTCGATCACGGCATCCGTGCCCGCCCAGTCGAAAGCGTGGGGCGAGCGCGGCTGCACCATCGCCCAGGGAAAGAGGTCGATGATGGTCGTCGCGCCCATCTCGCGCACCTGAATCAGGGTGCGCTCGATCGTCGCCTCGTCCAGGCCGGTCAGGCGCGTGTGCACACCCACGGTCGGGTGCAGTGTCTGGACCTGCTGCTGGGGCGGCAGATGCAGCGGCGTTGGTGTGCGCTGCGCCGCCAGCTGGCCAAATGCCAGCCAGCCCAGCAGCAGCAGCCCGCCGACCAGCGGCCAGCGGCGCATCAGGCTTTCTCGCGCACCACGCGCAGGCCGCCGACGCGCATCGACTCCTTGCGGTGCTCCTGGATGGCCTCGGCCAGCGGAGTGTTGCCGGCCTGCATCAGCTCCTGGACCAGCTGCTCCAGGCCTTTGCGGTCGTAGGTGGCGACCACGCTGGGGCTGGCGATCTGCAGCGAGCCAAAGCCCTGGACCGTGGCCTTGCCGCCCAGCCGCTCGACAACCTCAGAGAGCTGGGCGCGCAGGCTTTCGCGCTCGGCGTTGAGCTCGGCGACCTGGTTTTCAACCTCGTCAAGGTCCTGGCAGAGGCTCTGCAGCAGCAGATAGTCGGCGGCCTGGTTCATGGTGAATTCTCCCTTCGTGATTTTCGCGATCAGTGGCTAGGGCTATTCCAAGGCTGTGCGGAATGGCAGGGGCGGTGGGCAGGCACAAAGGCCTGCCCATACGATGATTCGGTGCCGCTTTCTCCTGGTTCTCCGCCGCCTACTGCTTGGTGGCGGTGCCAAGCAGCGCGTAGATGCCGCCGACAAGCTCGCTGGGGTTCGGGTGGAGGCCCTCGCCAAGCAGCGCCGCGCCATAGAGCTGCTCGATGCTGATCTGCAGCAGCGTGCTCTGCTCGGGGTCATCGAGCATGGCCGCCAGATTATGGACGATCGGGTGGGTTGGGTTCAGCTCCATAATCCGCGTTGGCACGCTGTACTCCTGGCCCAGCATACGCCGAATCCGATCCATATCGCGGCCCCCGGCCTCGCCGGAGGAGACCAGGCGCACCGGGTTGCTGCGCAGCCGGTTGGAGGCCCGCACCGCGCTGATGGCCTCGCCGCCCAGGATCGCTGTGATCCGGTCGCCCAGCTGGCCGATCAGGGCCGGCGAGAGCGCGCCCTCGGGGGCCTCGGCGTCGGCGTCGTGGAGATCGGCGTCATCGACGTTGCGCAGCTTCTTGCCCTCGAACTCGCGCAGGGCGCTCATCAGAAAGCTGTCGATCGGCTCGTGGAGCAGCAGCACCTCGATGCCGCGCTCGTTGAAGTAGTCCAGGTGGGCCGAGCGGCGGGTGGCCTCAAGGTTATCGCCCAGCACATAGAAGAGCTCGTTCTGGCCCTCCTGCATCCGCTCGACATACTCGCTGAGCTTCACCAGGCCCTCGCCGTGGGTGGAGTTGAAGCGCAGCAGCGGCACAATCTGGCTCTGGGTGCTCGGCTCGGTGACGATCCCCTCCTTGAAGTAGGGGCCGAACTCGCGCCAGAACCCGGCGAACTTGTCGGCGTCATCGTTGGCCAGCGCCTCGATCTCCTTGGTGACCTTGCCGGTGATCACCTTGGCCAGCTGGCGCATGGTGCCGCTGCTCTGGACGGTCTCGCGCGAGACGTTCAGCGGCAGGTCCTCGGAGTCGACCACGCCCTGGACAAAGCGCAGGTACTTGGGCAGCAGCTCCTCATTGCGCTCCTGGATCAGGACCTTGCGCGAGTACAGCTTCAGGCCGGGGTCGGGGATCTGGCGCATCATGCCCTGCTCGCGCTTGGCCGGCAGGAACAGAATCGCGTGCAGGTCAACCGGCACATCGGTGCTGAGGTGGATGGTCCGCAGCGGCTCGTCGAAGTTCATGGTCAGCTGGCGGTAGAAGCTGGTGTAGTCCTCCTGGCTGACATCACGCGGCTGCTTGCGCCAGATCGCCGTGCGCTGGTTGAGCGTCCGCTGCGACTCGCCCTCGCCCATGTAGATTGGGAAGGCCACAAAGTTGGAGTGCTGGCGCACAATCTGGTCGATCTTCCAGTCGTCGAGGAACTCGGCCGCATCTTCTTTCAGCACCACCTCGATCGTGGTGCCGCGCTGCTCGCGCTCGACAGCCTCCAGGGTGTAGGTGGCCTCGCCGTGGGAGGTCCAGCGCCAGGCGGTCGCCTCGGGAAGATACGACAGCGAGGTCACCCGCACCTCATCGGCGACCATAAACACCGAGTAGAAGCCCACGCCAAACTGGCCGATGATCTCGCTGCCGCTGGCCGGGTTGCCCTCCTTGATCTGCTGGAGGAAGGCCTTGGCGCCCGACTGCGCCACGGTGCCGAGGTTCTTGATCATCTCGTCGTGGGTCAGGCCGACGCCGGTGTCGCTGATGCGGATTACGCGGGCGTCCTTGTCAACCTCGATCGTGATCGCCAGCTCGGCCTCGGCGTCGCGGACCGCCTGGTTGGTCAGCATCTCGAACTGCACCCGGCTGAGCGCATCCGAGGCATTCGAGATCAGCTCGCGGAGAAAAATCTCGCGGTGGGTGTAGAGCGAGTGGATGAGAATATGCAGAACCTGCTGGATCTCTGCCTGAAACTGGTACTGTTCGCGCTCGCCGGCGACAGCTTCGTGCTCTGACATAGGGCTTTGCTCCTTGTTGAGTAGCTAGTAGCTGGTAGCTAGTAGCTCGTGAGTTGGTTTATCAAAAAACCTAAAATCAATCTGGGACCTTACAATCTATTCTCTACTAGCTGCTAGATACTAGCTGCTAGCTGTTCGGCACGCCGATTCTACCACGAGCCGGGGCCATCGGGGATTGGTCGGGCGTTAGATGTGTGTTGGAAAATGGGAAGGCTGGCGCTGAGGCGAGATAGGTCGGGGACAGCGATCCGCCAGACAGGTCATTCCATTGCGCCGAGTCGCCCAACAAAAAATGGGCGCAGCGGTGTGCGCCCATGCGGTCGGGTTGGGAGATTGCGGCTAGGATTTGGCAGGTTCGTCGGACTGTTCAGTGTCCTCCTCCTCGTCATCCTCGTCATCCTCCTCTTCGTCATCGGGATCGTCGAAATCCTCGTAGTCGCCATCCTCGTCGTCCTCGTCCTCGTCGTCATAGTCGGCATCCTGAGCGTCGTCGCTGGGAGCGGGGCCGAGGCCAAGCGCGGCCTTGGTCATGGCCAGCGTCACCCGGCCGCGCAGCATCAGGTCATCGACGCGCGACGGGTTCTCCTCGCGGGGCAGGGCCAGGACGAAGTGGTTGAAGAGATGGCTGTTCTCGCGCACGAAATCGTCGCTGGTGCCCTCGGGGTGCTGCAAACTCCACTCCTCCTGATACAGCGCCAGGAACTCGATCAGCTTCTCCTGGGTGTCGGCGGTGGTGTGGGCGGCGGCCCCGGCGATGTAGTGCTCCGCGGCGACCGGCACGAGGTGGGCAAAGATCAGCTCGTCCTGCTCCAGGCGCTTGGCGGCGGCGTGGTCGCGCAGGGTGTACTCGGCCGCGCTGAGCAGGTCGCGCACCTTCACGCCCTTGCCCTTGATCACCTCGGTGATCAGGTAGGGGCGCAGGCGGGTGCTGGTCCAGCCGGGCAGAATCTCCAGCTCGAACTGGTCGAGCTCCAGGTCCTCGGGCGGCGCGGCGGCGATCCGCTCAACCAGGGTTGAGCCGTCCTCGGCGCGCACATCAAAGGCCAGCCAGGTCAAAAACCGGTCGGAGCCGTGGTCCTCGTGGTCGTCAAGCTCGCTCATCTCGGCAAGGGTGTACTTGCTGTCCCAGTACAGGCCCAGGGCCGGGCCGACCGTCGGCAGCAGCGCCTCGCTCTGGGTCGCCTCGATCAGCTTGGGGAACAAGCGATCCTGGGCGCGCCGCAGCAGGCGGACGTGATCCTCCTGATCGCGGTCGATTGGCGCGTGACACTGTTTATACTTCTTGCCGCTGCCACACGGGCATGGGTCGTTGCGACCTACCTTTACCGTTGCCATAGATCTCCTTCGTCTAGGAAAAATGCTGATTGCGGCTGGGGGTTCAGAACTTTATAGCGGCGGCCTTGCCGGTGCCGTGACAGTCCGGGCAGACGGTATCCGTCAGACTCTCATCGCGGTCGTGGTGCAGGGTGCCGTGGGTGACGTGGTGGGCGCCGTGAACGTGGATATAGGTGCGTCCAGTTCCCTGACAGTTGATGCAGCGCAGCGGACATTGCGACATATGATGGTGCTCGCCGCAGTGGCGACAGGTGCGCGGGCAATCTCTGGCCTCGTGCGGTCCAAAACAGACAGGACAAATCATCGAGCTGCCTCCTTACCATTACAAACATCTTTACCGCTAGCCCGCCGGACATCTGGGCCAGCAATCAGGCCGGCAGGCTGAAGGCGAAGGTGCTGCCCTTGCCCGGCGAGCTTTCCACCCAGATGCGGCCGCCGTGAGCCTCGATCACCAGCTTGCAGAACGCCAGGCCCAGCCCGCCAAGGCGCTGCTCGCCAGCCACCTTGCCAAAGCGCTCGAAAATCCCCTGGGCGTACTCGGGCGAGATCCCCGCGCCCTGGTCGGAGATGCGAATCTGGGCCAGCCCGTTGGACTGGTTGGCCTGGATGCGGATGGTGCTGTAGGCGGGGCTATGTTTCAGCGCGTTATCCAGCAGGCTCAGCATCACCCGGCGCATCTTATCGGAGTCGAACATCATTGGCCCGCCATCGCTGCCATACTCCATCACCAGATTGATCGCCCGCTGCTGGGCGGTTGGCGTGGCCTGGGCGACGCTCGACTCAAGCAGCGGCCGAAGCGGGTGGGGCAGCCGATGGAGGGTGCTGGGGTCGCTCTGGAGCCGGCTCATCTCCAGCAGCGTCCGCACCAGGTCGAGCAGCCGGGTGGTTGAGCGGCGGGCGGCGGTCAGCACCCGCTCGTTGCCATCGCCAAGCTCGCTGGAGAGCAGCGTATCCTGGGCCGCCAGGATCGATGTGAGCGGATCGTGCATATCCTGGACCAGCAGATCGAGGAACTGCGAGCGCACCTGCTCCAGCTCGACCTCGCCGGTCTGGTCGTGGAACAGCCCGACCAGGCCAATGATCTCGCCGCTGGTGCTGCGGATCGGCACCTGTAGCAGGCAGATAATCCGGCCATTGGCGCTCCCCGCCAGCAGCTCAAACAGCGTGCGCCGCCGATCGCCCTCGCGATCGTTCGAGACCAGCCTGACGCGGCCGGGAATATCCCGGCTCCAGGCGCCCAGCTTCTGGCCCTCAAGGGCGCTGCCGACGGTCTCATTCAGCAGCTGGCGGGCGGCGGTGTTGGCGCTGAGGATCGTCCCATTCGGATCGGCCAGCGCAATTCCATCGGGGGCGGCATCCAGCACTGCGGCGAGGCGATCGCGCTCCAGCGCCCACTGGTGGGTGCTGCGCTCGCTGCGCTCCTGCTCGGCGGTCAGCTTTTGATTGATCGTCGCCAGCACCTGGGCCTGCTTGCCAATCCGGTACTGCATATGACGCAGCAGCGCGGTGCCGGTGGCGAGCAGCAGACTCACCAGCGCCAGGCCGGCGCTGAGAATCAGCCAGGTCTGGCGCTGCTCGGCGGTTGGCGCAGGCAGCACCAACAGATTAGCCAGCCAGATTGCCGCCAGGCTCAAGGCGGCCGTGCCAACCGTCGCCGGCGTCGGCAAAAACAGCATCGCACAGATCACCGGCAGCAGCGCGGTGATAAACCACAGTGTGCGGCTGGAGTCGGCCAGCACCGCGCCCCCGCTGACCAGCGCCAGCGCCCAGGCCACCAGCAGCCAGCGGGCCAGCGTCAGCTTGCCGCGCCAGGCCGAGACGGCCCCAGCCAGGGCCAGCACAAGCGCAATGCCGCCGGTCACAATGGCAACCAGGGCATAGTTTATCTGGCCTGATGGTGTCATTTGCAGCCCACCGGCGGCGATCAGGGCAAGGGCAATCAGGCTTGCTCCGCCAAGATAGCCATACAACAGCCGCTCAAATAGCGACTGGCGCAGGGCAGGTGCAGTACCAGCGTGAGATGACACGCTTGATTGATCAGCAGAAGCGATGGACTGCGGCATCACATATTCCTTGTTGATAATGGATCTGGATTTTATTATAGCAAACTCTATCGACTATCTCGCTCATGGCCCGTTCTGGTAGCGGTACCGCGCCAGCTCAGTGGTGGCGTGGGTGGCCCCGACCACCACCAGCACGGCGCGCTGATTGGCCGGGATGATCCACGCGGCCCGCCCGTCGGCCACCGGGAGATCAACCACGGTCGGCGGGCCGGTAGGTGGATACAGCACGCCGCGCAGCTCCCACTCCTGAGGCAGCTGATTGCGCATTGAGACAAAGCCTGCGCCCTCCCAGCTCGCCTCCGCCACGCCCTCGATCCGCAGGTCGGCCAGGGCCACGCCGGAGGTGTTGTAGGCCTCGTCGGTGATCGTCCAGAAGCGCAGCTGGATTGCGCGGCCCTGCCACGGCTGGAGGCTGACCTCCTCATCGCGCCAGGTGGTCTGCTGGCCAGTCCAGCCGCCGCCCAGATTGAGGCCGAGTGGATCGTCCGCGCTGCTTGAGGGCGTTGGCAGCGAGCGCCAGGTCGCGCCGCCATCGGTGGAGACCGTCAGGTAGGCGTAGTCGTAGCTCTCCTCCAGATCGATCCAGGCTCGGTAGCGCAGCGTTGCGCCAGCCTCAGGCACGATTCTGGCGCTGGTGAGCGTGCTCACCCGTGCATCGCCGCGGCCGCTCCACCAGACCACCTCGTTCTCCGCGATGGGCGCGGGGATCACCGGCACACTGGTATCACCCTCCCAGCGGATGCGCTGCTCGCTGGATGATGCAGCCCAGGCCAGATAGTCGACCCCAAGCTGATGGACGGTCCCGGCGGCGGCAGCGTCGGCCGGCACTGGCCGGATAGCACGTGGCAAACCAGCATAATCGTACTGCCCGCGATCAACCGTCGCATCCTTAAGCATATTGGCGGTGGCCCAGGTGGCGTAGAGGTCGCCAAACGTCTGTAGCTCCGGCAGGCGCGCCTGGGCAACCTCAAGCAGCGGCTGCAGCGCATCGCCGGCATCAGCCTGAGCCAGCCCACCGACTGGCAGGCCACCAGCGGTCTGGGCATCGAGATAGCGTAAAAACAGCTGGGCCGCGCCATAGTGCGACAGCGCCGAGGAGGGCGAGTCGGCCCAGGCGTTCAGCTGCAGATCGGGATTGGCCAGATAGGCGCTGACCAGGCCATCGTTGCCAACGCCGGTGCGGTCCTCGCTTAGCATCGAAGCGCCCTCGTTAAACCAGGTTGCCGGGTGGGAGAGCGCGTTGCGATGCAGCAGATGCTGGATCTCGTGGGTCAGGACACCGACGTAGCCCGCGCCGGCAAAATCAACCGCATTGGCATTGATAAAAATGATCTCCCGCTCGTTGGAGTAGCGATTAAGCGCTCGTGGCAGCTCATTATCGGCAGCATAGTAACCGCCCACGCCAGGAATAGCGGCGTTCAGCACCGTAATTGGCGCGCTGGGCAGCGCCGCCGCGTCAAACCACTGGCTGAATAATGCCCAGGACTGGGACTCAAACGTCGTGGCGGCCGCCTGAAGCACCGCATCATCAACGCTGATCCCATCGGCAAGATAGAACGCGAGATGCGGGCTTTGCACCCGCAGCGTCGCCTCGACCTGAAAATGCTCGTCGGTCTCCACATTGGTCACCCAGAATGCCTCCCGGTCGCCCAGATTGGCCGGCGGGCGGACGGGCAGCGCCACAGTCTCGGTGATCACGCCCCATGAACGGGCCAGCGCCAGCGGATCGCGGGGCGTCGCCTCCAGGTAGGCGGCCTGCACCGCTGCGCGATCATCGCTCGACGCCGGAGTTGGGCTCGGTGCGATCGTCACGGTGGGTGCCGGGGACGCAGTCGGGGCGGGCCTGGGGCTGGGTGAAACTGGCGAATTGGTCGGGGCCGCGGCAATAACCGATGGTGCCGGTGATGGAAGAGCTGGCGGGACATCTTGTCCAAACCCACTACACGCACTCAGCATTAACAGTAGCAAGGTGACAGTAAAGCGTCGGCGCATGGGCATAACTCCTCAACATAATCAGCTAGAAACGATTATAACATTGCTCCTAGTGGATCTAATCGCAGCTTAACCGTATAGACAAGGCATAACCCAACATCTATAATGCCCCTGCGCTCACTATAATTGTCAAAGGAGTAAACTCAATGAAACGATGGCTAAATCGCGCGCTCGCTGCCACTTTAGCATTGGTGATGTTGTCAGGCTGTATTGCCTCGCAGACCGAAACCAAAATTAATGCTGATGGCAGCGGCACGAACACGGTTAAGTTTGGCATCGAGTCCCAGTACATGGGCATGCTGAGCGGCATGGCCGGCAGCGGAGACGAAGACCTGTTTAAGGACGCCAAAGATGAAGCCGCAGCATTCCCCGCCGAGTGGCAGGCCAAAACCTCGGACTGGAAAGAGAAAATTGATGGTCGCGAGTTCCAGGGTGTCCAGATCGATATGCAGTTCAAAGATCTGGCAACCCTCAACGCACAGCTTGAGCAGATCGCCTCGCAGAGCAGCTCGGATAACCCGGCCGGCGGCTCGCTAGCGGGCCTGAAGGTCGAAGAGATCAACAACGAGTTTGTGGTCAGCGGCACCGCCAATGCCACCGACCTCGCTGCTGAAGGCGATGCGGCTGGTCTCGGCGGGGGCATGGAAGCACTTCAGTCGGCGGTGATTATGTGGCGGGTGACGATGCCAGGTGCCGTCAAAGAGGCCCTGCCGGCTGAGATCACGACCAAAGATGGTAACACGGTCACCTGGAAAATCCCCGCCAACAAAACCGCCACCTACGATCTGCGGATTGTGTCCGCGAAGACTGGCGGAAGCAGTGGCGGCTCGCTGCCGCTGATTCTGGGTGTTCTTGGTGGGCTGATTCTGCTGGGCGGCCTGGCGTTCTTCTTTATGAACCGCCGCAAAGCCACCCCGGCAGTGGCCGCCCCCTACGGCCAGCCCGGCGGCTACGACCCGAATGCCGGCTACCAGCAGCCCGGCCAGCCCGGCGGCTACCAGCAGCCTGGGACCTACGATCAGCCCGGCGGCTACCAGCAGCCTGGCCAGCCCGGCGGCTACCAGCAGCCTGGGACCTACGATCAGCCCGGCGGCTACCAGCAGCCCGGCCAGCCTGGTACCTCCGACCCGAACGATCCAAATCGGCGCTAGCAACCGCCAACCTACCAATCGCTGACGTGGCCCAGACCCCGGCATTTGCACACCGCAAAGTCGGGGTCTGGCTGATTAACCGGGCCAGAACGCGGTGTGACTTAATCAACGCCAGCTCGTACTAACCACAAATAATTGACCACGGATCGCTGCAAATCGGGCGGCGATGCTTAATCTCCAGGCAGCTTTGCGCTATAATTTTGCCCCGTGGTGACGTACTTCAAGGAGTTTTTATGAAAACAGGCCGACGCATCATCCTATTTCTGGGACTGAGCTTGCTGCTGAGCGGCTGTATCACCCAGCAGACCGAGACCGTCATCCGCCCTGATGGCAGCGGAACCCAGGTGTTTCGTATCGGAATCTCCCAGCAGTTTCTTGATCTGGCGGGCATGGGAGGCCAGGGCAGCATCGACCCGACCGATGCTTTGAGCGATATTGGCACCGGTACGGCCGAACTGCCCGCCGAGTGGCAAGCCACGAACGAGCCATGGGAGAGCACTGATCGGCAGTACGAGGGCGCCCAGATCAGCATGCAGTTTCGCGATCTGGCGATGCTGGAAGATCAGCTGATGGAGAGTGCGCTGGGGTCGAGCAATAGCCTGGTTATCTTTGATGACGTGAGCGTCAGTGAAGAAGACGGCAGCTATGTGATCCGCGCCACCGTCGCGTCGGCCACCGGCACCGAAGAGTTGGGCCTGGGATCAGAGTTTGGTGACTTGCAGGGCGGCGCATTTGGCAACGTCGTGCCAACCGCCAGCTGGCGCATCGAAATGCCGGGCGAGATTACCGAGTGGAGCGAGCAGGAGTTGGCCACCCAGGAGGGCAACGCCGTCACCTACAGTTTCCCCTTCCCCCTGGACCGCCCGTATGAGATCGTGGTGCGCGCCAAGGTCAAGCCAGGCATTTCGCTCCAGGTCATGCTGATCGTCGTTGGGATGCTGGTGCTTGGGCTGGCGACAATTCTGGCCGGCGTGGTGCTCAATCGACGCAATCGCCGGGTCGCCGCCCAGCCGATCCCGCCGACCGGGCCGCTGGCCCCGCCTCCAGGGGTGTGGAACGCTCCCGTGCCGGCCCAGTACGCCCCGCCGTCAGCGCCGATCGCCCCACCGGGGCCAGCCCAGTACGCCCCGCCGTCAGCGCCGATCGCCCCACCGGGGCCACCGGCCGACCCTTACTACACTCCGGGAATGCCGACGCGGGCGCTCGGCGGCTGGATGGAGCCGAACCAGCGGCCCGATGAGACGCGGGACGAAACGCGGGATTAGTCCAAGGCCGAGCATCCGTTGATGGATGCTCGGCCTTGTTTGTCGACTGATGAAGCGCAGGCCTAGAAGCCGATCGCCAATCCATCGGCGCGCATATCGCTGCCGCCGACCAGCGACCCCGACGGCATGCGCCAGATGATCTGGCCGCGGCCGAACGCCCCGCCCTCGGCCTGCACGCTCACCCGATGGCCCAGCGCCTGCAGCCCCTCGATGATATGCCGCGACACGCCGTACTCCAGCATCACGTTGAGCCCATCGGTGAACTGCCAGCGCGGCGCATCCAGGCTAGCCTGTGGGTTGAGCTTCCAGTCCAGGGTGTTCAAGACCATCTGGGCGTGGCCCTGCGGCTGCATATAGCCGCCCATCACGCCGAAGGGGCCAATCGCGGCGCCGTCACGGGTCAGAAACGAGGGGATAATCGTGTGATAGGGACGCTTGCCTGGCGCCAGCACATTCGGATGGGCCGGATCGAGCGCGAAGCCAGCCCCGCGATTTTGCAGCGCGATCCCTGTCTCCGGGACCACGACGCCGGAGCCAAAGCCCATATAGTTCGACTGAATATAGCTGACCATCATGCCGTCGCCGTCGGCCACACACAGGTAGACCGTGCCGCCTGCCGGCAGCTGGCCCGGCTCACGGAGCTGAGCGGTCTCACCAATCAGGGCGCGGCGGCGGGCAGCGTACTCCTTCGACAGGAGCGCGGCGGTTGGGACGTGGACATGCTCAGGGTCGGCGATATAGCGCTGGGCATCGGCAAAGGCCAGCTTCATGGCCTCAATCTGCAGATGGTAGGCCTGCACCGACTCGCGGTCGCTCTTGCTGAGATCAAAGCCCTCCAGGATATTCAGCGCCAGCAGAGCGGTCAGCCCCTGGCCGTTCGGCGGGATCTCCCAGACATCATAGCCGCGATAGTTGGTGCTGATCGGGTCAACCCAGGTGCTGGTGTGGCGCTCCAGATCGGCTGCGGTGAGATAGCCGCCAGTGCGCTGGGCAAACTGAACCATGCGCTCAGCCAGCTCGCCAGTGTAGAAATCGGCGCTATTGCTCTGGGCGATCCGGCGCAGGGTGCGGGCCATGCGTCGTGAGCGCCAGACATCGCCGGCGGCCGGGGCATGGCCATTGTGGGCAAAGGTATTGCGCCACTCGGCCAGCGCCGGGTCGGTCAGCGCAGCGAAGTTGCGGGCGGCGTAGGCCCAGTACTGGGCGACAATCGGCGTAACGGCATAGCCATCTTCGGCGGCCGAAATGGCCGGTGATAAAATCCGCTCAAAATCCAGCCGTCCGAAGCGCGCGTGGAGATCGTGCCAGGCGCGGGGCACGCCGGGGACCGTCACCGGGAGCCAGCCGTGGGTCGGCATTGTGGCGTGGCCGATTCCCCGGACAAGCTCAAGGTTCAGCGCGGCTGGGGCGCGGCCCGACCCGTTCAGACCATGCATACGAGCGCCGTCCCAGACCAGCGCAAAGGCATCGCCGCCGATACCGTTCGAGGTTGGCTCCACGACCGGCAGCATCGCGGCGGCGGCAATCGCTGCATCGACCGCCGTGCCACCAGCCTCAAGCATGGCCAGCCCGGCCAGCGCCGCCAGGGGCTGGCTGGTGGCAACCATACCGTTGCGGGCGACGGTCGGCATCCGCCGCGACGAGTAGGGTAGATCCAGAAGTTTCATAACACCCCCGTAGTTTTCAGAAGGTCAAGAGTCCCGAAGGCAACACCAGCGCTCACACGTCCAGGCCCAGCTCGAGGCGGAGCATCCGTCGGGTCTCGGCCAGGCGCTCGGGGTTGACCAGAATGGTGTAATGGGCCGAGCGGGACTGGTTGAACCAGCGCGGATAGATATGCATATGGTAGTGGAACACATCCTGGTTGGCCGCCGGCTCGTTGGCCTGGGTGATATAGATCCCGTCACACTGGAGACCATGCTTGACCGCGTTGGCAATCCGCACCGAAGTCCGCATCACCGCCGCCCCCACAGCATCGGGCATGGTGTAGAGGTTGGGAATATGCTGCTTTGGCACGATCAGCGGGTGATTTTCCAGCGAAAGGAACACAATAATGTCAGCATCTTCCATAATAATGTAGGCCGGGATCTGTCTGGCAATAATCTGGCAGAAAATACAATCCTCATCGATCTGATCCACCATGGTTTCTCCTTGAGGCATTACTCAAAAATACGAATAGCCCCAACATAGCGATCGGCCCAGTAGTCAGTGTCAAGGCTGGAGACCCGAATGCCAACTTTTTCCGAGATGGCCTGGATAATCAAGCGATTGCCGGCATAGATTCCGACATGGCTAATTCCACGGCGGTAGGTGTTCTCGAAAAAGACAATATCGCCGGGCCGCAGGTCACGCTGGCGGGTGATCTTCTGGCCGTAGCCGCCGCGCCACTGTTCCGCCGAGCCGTGGGGCAGTTCGACGCCCAGCTTGCCATAGACATACTTCACCAGGCCCGAGCAGTCGAAGCCCTGGCGTGGGGTGGCACCGCCCCAGACATAGGCATAGCCGAGGTAGCTCCGGGCCTGCCGCACCGCCTCCAGCGCCTGCGGATTGGCGGTTAGCACCGGCACGCGCCGGGCCACATAGTCGCTGGTGGTGAGCAGATCCGCCGACACCCAGCCCTCGGCGCCGCCGGCGGTCTGAACGTTGTACCAGTTCTCCCGCCGGGTCAGCAGGGTCAGCGCGCCATCGGTCGGCGATAGCTGGGCCAGCGCCGCGTAGCTGCGGTCCGGGCCGCTGCGCAGATTGGCGGCAGCGGCATCGAGCTGCGCCAGCAGCGCCGGGTCGGGGTCGGGGATGGTGGAGGCCAGCGGCAGGGTGCTGCTCGGCACCCCGAGTGACACAAAGTCGCTATCGACCCAGCCTAAAACGCCCCCTGCTGTGACCACCTGGTACCAGCCCGCAAAGCGACCGACCGCCGTCAGCGGCGTGGTCTGGTTGAGCACCTGCACGGGCACATAGCCGCCGCCGGGCCCATCGCGCAGATTCAGGGCCGGGCTAGCGACCAGCGCCGGCAGATTAACCTCAAACAGCCTATCGACGATCGGCAAGGTCGCGCTAAGCTGGCCGGTCTCGGAAAGCGGCAAGGTATCGGGGATTGCCAGCGCCGCGGCCTCAAGCTGTGGATTAAGCTCCGGTGGCTGCCAGTCAGCCGGGATCGGCTGATCGAGCGAGCGGCCGACCCGCACAATCTGTGGTGTCGCAGTTGCTGGGGGCAGCCCGGTCACCTGGGGCCTGGGAAACGACAGCCAGAGCGCGGTTGGCACCAGCAGCCCAACGGCAAACAGTGCGATCCCTAGTTGGATATGACGACGATAGGCTGGCGGTACAACTGGGTGGCGCATAGATAACCTCGGATCAACCAAAATCAAGGCCGTAGCGCTTGCTCAGGGCAGCAATCTCGGCCTGGTCAATATCCTCGGGAGCGTTTTGCAGCAGGCGATTAAGCTCGCGGAAGTAGCTTTCCAGCCCCGCCGGCGTGACCAGAATAACGGCCGTGCAGGTGTCTGGGCCAGCATTCTGAAAGCTGTGCGCCAGCCCGCATGGAATATGGACCACGCTGCCGACAGCGGCCTCAAGGGTGTCGCCGCCAAGCTCAAAGCGCATTGAGCCGGCATGAATATAGAAGGTTTCGGCTTCGGAGCTGTGGCTATGGCGGGCTGACCCGCCGCCAGGAGGTATAGAAAACTCCAGCAGGGCAAACGCGCCGGCGGTATCATCGCCGGACAGCTTAATGGTGATACGGCTGGTTCCGAGGTCGATCTCCTCGCCGGCACCGCTCAAAATTGCCAGCTTGATTGGCTCTGTCATCAGGGGTTCCTCCGCTGTGTTGGCCTATTATATCAGGCGAATCCAGGGTATCGACGACAATGATCATACGGCCATATGGCTGGTCGGCAAAACGCATTTCAGCCCCATCCAGGCTCCAACGAGATTGATCATTTGTCTCGCTTGTGACGATAGGCCCGAATAAGCACAAAGAGTATCCCCAGCACCCCGGCGGCCAGGATTGCGGGCCACTCAGTATCGACAATCGAGAGTCCAATCAAGACCATGTTAATCTCCTTCAAAGCGTGGCTGCAGCCATTGTCCCTAGAGCCTGCTTTCCTGTCAATCTGAGCGATCGCGCCGCTGGAAAAGTGGGCTGGTGTAGTATAGTGCAGCATTCCAGGCCATGCTTGGAGAGGGCCATGGTGGGATTGCGGCAAATTTCTATGGTAGAATCCCGCGAGTCTCTCAATGAGTATGGTGCATATGCTGAGGTGCTATGGGGCATAAACCGGTCTTTACCGAGCCAGGCGCGATTGTAACCCTGGTTCCGCCCTCGCCGAAGGCCCGGCTGAATGCGCTGGTGCTGGTCATCGGGTTTGCGGTGATTATCATCATTGGCGCGGTGCTGCTGCGCCTGCCGATCTCCGGCGTCGAGCGGTCGCTCACCTGGAGCGAGGCCTTCTTCACCGCGACCAGCGCCACCACCGTCACCGGGCTGGGCGTCATCACCACCGGGCAGGATCTCTCCCTGTTTGGGCAGTTCATCGTCCTGCTGCTGATCGAGGTTGGCGGGATCGGATTTATCACCTTCTCGACCATTCTCTTCAGCCTGATCGGGCGGCGGATTGGTATCACCGAGCGGGTGCTGCTCTCGCAGACGCTTGGCGTGCACAAGACCGGGCGCATCAAACATCTGGTTGTGCGGGTGCTGGTGATCACCCTGAGCATCCAGTTTATTGGCGGGTTCCTGCTCTTTTTGCGCTGGGCACCAGAGCTTGGGCCACTGGACGCCGCCTACATGGCCATCTTCCATGCTGTGAGCGCCTTCTGCAATGCCGGGTTTGATCTGTATGCCGGCACCGACACGATTCTCTTCGGCTTCGGGCGCGACCCCTACACGCTGGTCGTGCTGATGGGCTTGATTATGATTGGCAGCCTGGGCCTGGTCGCGGCGCTTGATATCATCTCGTGGTTTCGCACCCGGCGGATGATGCTCTACACCAAGCTGACGCTGGTGATCAACGCGGTGATTTTGCTGTTGGGCGTGCCCCTGCTCTTCATCGATGAGCTATTTGCCGGCACGGCCTTGAGGAATATGGCCGTTGACGAACGCGTGTGGGTATCGGCGTTTAACGTGGTGGGGTCGCGCACCGCCGGCCTGACCATTATCCCGATGGAGGATCTAAGCCAGGCCAGCCAGCTGATCATAATGGTCCTTATGTTCATCGGTGGCTCGCCCGCCTCGATGGCTGGCGGCGTCACCACCAGCACCATCGCGGTGCTGTTTGTGGCGGTGCTCTCCACGGTGCGCGGGCGACCCCACGCGGTGGTGTTTGGGCGCACGCTGCCGCTGGAGACCATCGCCAAGGCCGTCTCGATTATGACCGTGTCCACCCTGGTGTGCTTTATCACAACCCTGGTGCTGATTATTGGCAAAGATGGCGCCCTGTTTAAAACCGGCTTCGAGGTGGTCAGCGCCTTCTCCAATACGGGCTTCTCGCTCGGGTCAACTGGCGAGCTGAATTGGTTTGGCCGCATCCTCATTATGTTCACTATGTTCTGGGGGCGGCTCGGTCCGCTGACGCTGGTTGTGCTGCTGGCCCAGCGCGAGCACCCCACCCTGGCACGCTACCCCGAAGAGCGAATTGTTATGGGCTAGCGCCGCCTGAGAGCGCTAACCATCAGCCATCCCACAACTAAAGGAACACTCTATGATCGAACGTCTGCGTAAAATCCGTACCAAACGCGAAAATGCTGACAAACCACTGAGCCACCAGCCAGGCCCGCCTCCGCCCCACGAGGTGCCAGTGCGCCCACGCCTGTTTAATGCTAAATCCAAAAAAGAGCGCGAGCGCGAGTTCATCGTGATCGGGCTGGGACGCTTCGGCACCAGCCTGGCCCGCTCGCTGATCCAGCACGGCCACGATGTGCTGGGCATTGATGTGAGCTACCAGCGCATCCAGGCGCTCTCCGGCGATCTGCCCCATATCATTCAGATCAACGCCGCCAGCCGGGAGGCGCTCCAGGAGATCGGCGCCGGCGAGTTTGATACCGGCATTGTCTGCATCGGCACCGACTTCGAGAGCAATCTGCTGGCGGCGGTGCTGCTCAAGGAGCTGGGCGTCCCCCGCGTCATCGTCAAGGCGCGCACCCGCACCCAGCGCGAGATTCTGCTTCAGGTTGGGGTGCAAGAGGTCATTCTGCCGGAGCACGAGGCGGGCGTCCGCCTGGCCCGGCGCCTTTCCGCCGTGGGTTTCGTGGACTACCTGGAGCTGGCTCCCGGCATGGTGATGGTCGAGATGCTGGCCCCCAGACATCTCCACGGCCAGTCGCTGGCCGAGGCCAACCTGCGGCGTGTCTACGGCCTGACGGTGGTGGCTATCCGTCACGGCGACCAGATCGAGCTCAACCCCGCCGCCGAGCAAATTATCGAGCCCGGCGATGAGCTGCTGGTCGCCGGCACCATGATCGACGCTGAGCGGCTGAGCGACTAACCCCCCACCGGCCATCTGCCCGGTACGGCGGGTCGCCAAGGTCCGCCGCCCAGGACCATGGGCAAAGTCCCGGTTTGATCTATTTTCTCGGGTGTCACTGTCCCCTCTCCCGCGCACTGGGAGAAGGCTGACTTTCCTGGCCTGCCGCCGGCGCCGCTTGACGCTGTAGAGCCAAGCGGCTACACTGGCGCCAGCTTGATGTGCTGAGGAGATATTCCCATGAAACCTGATCAAACGAGCCTTTTGCTCTCCCGTCTGACCTGGTTTGCCGGCATTATTATCTTCTTGATCGGGACCCTGACCGCCCAGGATGGTATGATGATCGCGGCTGGCCTGGCGATTGCTGGCGGCACAATTAGTATGGCCCTGCTGGCGCGCAGCAGCGACGAGGCTTAGTCTGATCCGCTGGCTCGCATCCTGATAAACTGGCTCAGTGTTGAGGAGAAATTGTGAACCCCTCGATTGTCTACACTATTGACATCAATCAGCCCCAGCGCCATCTGCTCGATGTCACAATGATGATTAGCGCGGTCGACACCGCCACCCTGCTGGTGCAGATGCCCGCCTGGACCCCCGGCTCATATCTGCTGCGCGAGTATGCCCGCAATGTGCGCGGCTTTCAGGCCACCAGCGCCGCCGGGCCACTCGGTGCCCGCAAGCAGGATCGCCTGACCTGGGCGATTGAGACCGGCGGCGCCAGCAGTGTGACGGTGCGCTACCAGGTCTATGGCTACGAGCTGACGGTGCGTACCAACCATATCGACGAATCTCACGCCCATGTTATTCCCGCCGCCACGTTCATGTATGTGCCTGGCCGCGAGCTACACCCGAGCCACGTCCAGATCGGCGCGCCCGCTGGCTGGCAGATCGCGACCGGCCTTGACCCGCTGCCCGCCGCTGAAACCCCGACCTTTGTGGCCAACAACCTCGACCAGCTGATCGACTCGCCGTTTGAGGTTGGGCT
>JACCRK010000282.1 GCA_013813565.1 Herpetosiphonaceae bacterium | reverse complement strand
ATCTGTATCCGGCCGAGGAGCTGCTCGGGGCGCAGGTGCGCTGGACCGATGGGGCTGGGGTGCTGCGGCTGGCCGGCGGTCGGGCCAGCATCCTCCGTCTGCGGCTGGCCGACCCCCGCCCCGCTAGCGCGCCGCCCGCTGCGACCAGGGTGTGTATCGCGGCCGATCAGTGTACCGAGGTGCAGCTGGCTGCCGAGTGGCGCATCATCCAGATCCCGCTGCCAGCCCGCGCCGACGAGTGGCGGATTACGCTGCGCTCAACGCCGTGGCAGCCAGCTGCTGCCGGAGCCGCTGACGACCAGCGGCGGCTCGGAGTGCTGGTGGATTGGGCGCAGGTTTCGCCGCAGTCTGGAGTGAGGTAGAGCCAGATTCGGCTAAAGTCGGGGCAAAACAGGCCATTCAAACCATTTACAGCACTATTCTTAACAGATTTTCACTATTGAGAGCCAAAAAGAGCAGTATTACGTGACTAAGTAGGATATAATCCGCGCAGGACTACAGATTGCGCTAGCAGCTGTAAACAAAGGAGTCTGGCATGCATATTTTACTCGTCGACGATAATCCCGACATTATTCGGCTCGTCGAACAGGTCTTGGAGCTTGAGGGACACCGTGTTTCGACCGCTCGTGATGGCCTGGAAGCGCTCCAGCAGGCCGCAACGACCCAGCCCGACGCGGTGGTCCTGGATATCAATATGCCGGGGATGGAAGGCTGGGAGGTTTGCCGCCGGATCAAGCAGCAATATCATATTCCGGTGATGCTGCTGACGGTGCGCGGCGAAAAAGCCGACGTGCAGCAGGGCGCAGCGGTTGGCGCCGATGCGTATCTTCTGAAGCCATTCGATATTCCGGTGTTTCTCGATCATCTCAACACCATGTTGGGCGTAGCATATGGCAGGGCCCGATGACCCAGCGCTCCTACGATCCGGCCACCCAGTTCACCAACGCCAACGGCTCAACGGTCTGGGAGGCGTTTGGCCGGGTCTCCACCGCTGAAGCGGGTATCAGTGTTGCCCGCATCTTTATGCCGCCGGGCATCGAGCAGGCGCAGCGCCGCAACGCGTTTGATGAGATGCTGATTGTCGTCGAGGGCGGGTGTGTGGTCGAGATGGCCGGCCAGTCCTACACCCTGAACCCCAACGATGTCCTGCGCATTCCCGCTAACACGCCCTACCGTGAGCGCGTGACCGGCGATCACCCCTGCACCGCCTGGGCGATCTGCACCCCGGCCTACAGCTTCGATCTCGTGCAGTATGATTAGGCGCGTCTGATCGCTTGAAGGAACGTTATGCCAACCTATCGCGTCCACACCGCCATCGCCGCCCCGCCGGAGCAGGTGTTTGCCGCCATCGCCGATCTGACCCGGCATAGCGCGTGGGCCGCCGATCCGCTGGAGATCAGCGCCGTCAGCCCAGGCCCGATCGCCGTTGGCAGCCGCTACCGCTCGACCGCCCAGGCGCAGGGCCGCACGATCACGGCCGAGCTTGAGGTCACCGAGCTGCAGCCCCCGCAGCGGTTCGCCTTCAGCGTGCGCGATCTGACCGGAAACTACCGCCATCAGTTCAGTGTCCAGCCAACCGCCGGCGGGAGCCACGTCGAGCGCGTGATCAGCGCAGCGCTGTCGCTGCCCCAGGCGCTGCTCTTCTACGCCGTTTTCCTGATCATCAAGCGCCCCAACACCCGCAAGGGCCTGGAGCGGCTGAAGACGCTGCTGGAGAGTCAGTCCGGGTGAATCCCGTGGGCTTTGATCGGCTCAGGGACCGCCGCTGCCAGCGGATCCATCGCCCAATCCCCCCGCTCACCGATGCACCACCCAGATTCCGCCCAGCACAAGCGCCCCGCCGACAATCTGCTCCAGCGCCAGGCCCTCGCCCAGCAGCGGGATCGAGATCACCGCTGTCAGCACTGGCTGGCCAAGCAGGCTGACCGAGGCCACCGAGGCCTTGATATAACCGAGCGCATAGTTGATCGCCAGCCAGCCGCCGAGGTGCGAGACCAGCCCCAGGCCCAGCAAGGCTCCCCAGGTCTTGCCGCTGTAGCCGGTCAGCGGCGCGTTGAAGAACATGCTGGCGGCGAACAGCACCACCACGCTCACCACAATCCCCAACGTCATAAAGGTCAGGGTATCGAGCTCACTCCGGGCGCTCTGGGTCGTCAGCAGGTAGGCGGCATAGAACATGCCCGCGCTGATCGACAGCAGATCGCCCTGGCCCAGCGTTGGCTCGCGCACAATATCGCCGCCGAGTATCAACAGCACGCCCACCAGCGCCAGCGCCATGCCCCACCAGAACGAGCGCGGCAGGCGCTGGCGAAAGATCAGCAGGGTCCCCAGGCCAACCCATAGCGGCGCATTGTTGGCCAGCAGCGTCGAGTTGGCCGCCGAGGTCATCAGGATGGCGGTGTTCCAGAGCAGCAGATCGACGGCGAAGAATATGCCGCCCAGCAGCGCCAGCAGCGTGGCTTTGCGCGGCAGGTGAGCTGGGCGCCGGGCCAGCCACCACGGGATCAGCGGCACGGCGGCGATCGCCATGCGATAAAAGGCCGAGGCTGAGCCCGGCACATTCGCCCATTTCACCCAGATCGCCGAGAGTGCAATACACACCACGCCAATCGCCAGGGCGGCATAGGCGCGCCACGGCACCGCAGGCGGCGGCGCTATATCTTCAAGCTGCATCAATTTAAGTCCTTAAAGTACACAAACGCTGAAGTGGAACTATACCACTTCAGCGTTATGCTGAAATCATTCTTTTGTCATAATGATGCGAAGCCTAGCGCAGCACCGCCGAGATCGTGCCCACCCAGAACCACGGCTGCACATCATCGAGGGACAGATTGCTGGCGGCCAGCTCGTGGTTCAGAATCGCGGTGCGCTGCGCCGGCAGATCGTCGAGCCACATCTCCTCTTTATCAATCCGAAAGCGGCCCAGACCAACCTCGCGCAGCAGCTCGGTCAGATCGCGCTCGGAGTAGAAGCGAACCGACTGGGCGATAAACTGGAGCATCACCTGCTGGACAAACGAGCGGCCAGGCTCCTCATCGGGCAGAAACACCGAGCGGAGGATCAGATGGCCATCTTTGGCCAGCCCCTGGGCCAGATACTCGGCGAAGGCGTGCTCATCGGGCATAAACTGAATCACCTGGGTAGCCAGAATCACATCAACCCCGCTGGGCGGCAGGGCAAAGTTGGGCCAGTCCGCGACCAGAAACTGCACGTTGCGCACATCTCGGGCGGCAGCGGCCTGCTGCGCCCGCTCGATCTGCTCGGGCGAAAGATCGATCCCAATCATCTCCGACTGCGGATAGACCTCGGCCAGCGCCAGCGCGGCCTGTCCCTGGCCACAGCCTATATCCAACATGCGGGCGTCCGAGCGCAGCGAGCGGGCGCGCACCAGCGCCACAACATCCTCGGGGCGCACAAACACAGCCCCCTCGACAACAGTTGCATAATGGTCGATAATCCGACGTTGATGACTCATAGTATCTCCTTGCACAGCAATTTTTCGCCAGGATTGCCAGCCATAGAAAGACCGATTGCCCAATCAAGACTTATTTGCTAAGGTACATGCTGGTTTGAGCGGGCGCGAAACAACCTGCGCACCGCGAACGTAGAATATCTGGTCTCGCTGACGAACAGGGTAGCACTGTTCAGCGCGCTGAGATATTCGGTTGGATTACAAGGAGCAGGAATGGCAGCCATTGAAGTGGCCAATCTCGTCAAGACATATGGCGCAACCCGCGCCGTCGATGGAATTAGTTTTGAAGTCAAGGATGGTGAAGTCTTTGGCATGCTTGGCCCCAACGGTGCGGGCAAAAGCACCACGACCGAAATGATCGAAGGTCTACGGACTCCCGACACTGGCACAATTGCGGTGCTGGGAATCGATGTGGTCAAAAATCCCGACCCAGTCAAGCAGCGCATCGGTATCCAACTACAGACCACCGCATTGTACCAAAAACTCACCGTCCGCGAACTTCTCAAGCTGTTCGCCTCATTCTACGCCAAAGCGCTGCCAATTGATGAACTGGTCGCGCTAGTCAACCTCGAAGAAAAGGCCGACACCATCTCGAAGAACCTCTCGGGCGGCCAGAAACAGCGGCTGGCGGTGGCTCTGGCGCTGGTCAACGATCCTGAGATTGTATTTCTTGATGAGCCGACCACCGGCCTCGACCCGCAGGCGCGGCGATCAATGTGGGATGTGGTGACCAACCTGCAGAAGCGCGGCAAAACCGTGTTTATGACCACCCACTACATGGAGGAGGCCGAGCGGCTGTGCGACCGGGTGGCAGTCGTCGATCACGGCAAGATGATCGCGCTCGGCCCGCCGCAGACGCTGATCCGCGAGAATTTCCACGAGACCGCGCTGGAGTTCAGTACGAACGAGCATTTGCCGATGGATCAGCTTCAGACATTGCCCTTTGTTGAGTCGATCCAGGCCGAGAATGGCATCACGACGTTGTACAGCAACGGTGTCTCGCGCACCACCAACGCCCTGATGGCGCTGGCCGAGGAGCGTAACACTGAGCTGAAGGGCTTTGCCATTCGTATGGCTACCCTGGAAGATGTGTTTCTCAAGTTGACCGGGCGGCGGATCCGCGACTAGGACCGCGAATCCAACCCGGCCTTGCACCTTAACAACTGAGATCATCGCCAATAGCGTATCCAGGCCGCGGTATTGTAAATACATCTGTCCAGACTGTATCTAAAGGTACATCATATATTTCGGTGATTCGGCTAGGCTGTGAGGAGATCTATTGGCTCAATCCGCCTAGGAGGCCGCTCATGACCGACCAATCACCAGGGTTACTTCAGCGCGTTGATAGCCTGGAGCGCACCGTTGCCGATCTCCAGGCCAACCTTGGCGCAATTCAGCACACGCTGCATCAGAATAATCTGCGGGTATTTTATCCCCTGCCGACGCCGGCCACCCAGCCGCCCCCGGTGCCGCCACGCCCGCCCGAGCCGCTGGACCAGAGGGCACCCCGGATGATTCCCGCGCAGTCCAGGCCTGGCTATATGGCACCAGTCAATGAATCCATGGCGATCACACCAGCGCCACCGCTCAGCCCGGCGCCACCAGCGCCATTGAGCGCTCAGGCGACGGCCGAGTCCAGGTCGCCAGCCATAGCGCCCAGGCCGGCCACGCCAGCACGGCAAGCTTACACCGCAGCAGGCCCATCAACGCCACCAGCGCAGATCGCCCCCTCAGCCCCGCTGCACCCGCCGCGCCCGCCGCGAGATTTGGTGCGCAGCACCGAGTACTGGCTCAACAAAGTGGGCATTGGCCTGTTTTTGCTGGGCATAATGTTTTTCTTCAAGTACTCGATCGACAAAGGCTGGATTACGCCAGCCCTGCGGGTCGGCATGGGCCTGCTGACCGGATTTGGCCTGCTGGGCATCGGCCTGCGCCTGCCGCGTGAGCGCCGAGCCTTCGCCCAGGTGATCCTGGGCGGGAGCATTGCAACGCTCTACATCAGCATTTTTGCTGCTTTTCAGTTCTACACCTTGATTCCGTTCCCGCTGGCATTTGGATCTATGGTCGGCATAACCCTGCTTGGCCTGGTGCTGGGCGTCAGGCAGGACGAAGTGGTCCTGGCGCTGATCGCGGCGCTTGGTGGCCTGGGCACGCCGTTTCTGCTCTACACCGGGTCGAGCAATCTGCCGGGGCTGATCGGCTACACCTGTCTGCTGCTGGCCGGCACCACCGCGATCTACTACTTCAAAGGCTGGCGCTCGCTGCTGGGGGCCACCCTGGCTGGCGGCGCGCTGATCCTGCTGCTGGCCTACAACACGCTGCCGTTCAACCCCCAGATGGGCGCGAGCGATCGCTGGGCGGTGCAGTTCGGCACGATCAGCGTGTGGCTGCTGTTCTGGCTGGTGCCAATCGCCCGCGCCCTCGGCCAGGCACCCGCCAGCGCTGCGCCAACCCAGCGCACCAACCGCCTTGAGATTGTGATCGAGCGGCTGGTCAGCGGGATCAGCCAGCCGACCCATCAGCTTTCGATCACGCTGGGCCTGCTGGCGCTACGGTTCTCCGGGTCAATCTGGCAGCTCGATCCCACCGCGCTGGGCTGGCTGGCAATGGCCGCCGCCGGCATCTACGCTGTGGTTGGGCTGGCGCTGCATCAGCATTCCAACGGTCGCCAGCTGGCCTACACGCAGGGTCTGGTGGCCAGCGTGATGTTCACGATCGGTCTGGCCCTGCTGCTGCACGGCGATGTGCTGTTCTGGGCGCTGGCCGCCGAGGCCATCGTGCTGCATGGGCTGGCCCGCCGCCTGGACGATCCGCTGTTCACGTTCAGCGGCCACGGCCTAGCCACGATTCTGGCCTGCTGGTTCATCCTCCGCCTTGAGCCGACGCTCACGCAGACCGCGTTTCTCAACCCACGGGCGCTGACCGAGCTGGCGGTGCTGGCCAGCCTGTACGCCGTCGCGACCATCTTTACAGTCGCGATCGATCGGCGCATCTATCAGCTAGTGATCCACGCGGCCATGCTGGCCCTGGTCTGGCGCGAGCTCGCGGCCGATCCCACCTATATGACGATGCTGGCCTGGGCCGGATATGCAGCGCTGCTGCACGTTCTGGCGGTTCGCTTCAAGCGCGAGGAGTGGACTATCCTGGCCCATGCGGCCTGTGTCGGAGTTGCCACATTCTTTATCGTCTCGCTGACCGGCCTACCCTCCCGTCATTCGACGCTGGGCAACTGGCGCCCGCTCAGCGACCTGGTGATTATGGCCCTGCTGTATGCACTGCCGGTGCTTGTGGGGAGGCTTGCCGGGCCATTCCGCCATACTCTCGTCTATCGCTTGGCCATCCATGCCGCCCTGCTGGCCTGGTTTGGCCGTGAGCTGGTCCACTATCCAACCGGCTGGCTGCTCGTAGCCTGGGCGGCAAATGTGCTCCTGCTGTTTTTCGTCGCCAAACGGGAGCAGGCCGAGGAGTATACGTGGCTGGCGAACATCGCCGCGATTGGCATTGCCGCATTGTTCATGCTTTCGTTCATCAATCTACCGGCCCAGCGAGTACCCATCCTCAACACAATGGCGCTGCTGCAGCTTGGCGCGATGGGTATTCTGGGCGCAGCCACCCTGCTGATGTCCAGGCAGTCACCGCGCCTGATGTACCGTCTGCTGCTCCATGTCGCCCTGCTGGCCTGGCTTGGCCGCGAGCTGGCCCACTATCCAACCGGCTGGCTGCTCGTGGTCTGGGCCAGCCATGCCCTGGTGCTGTTCAGCCTCGCCAAACGAGAGCAGGCTGAAGAGTATGCGCTGCTGGCGCACGCTGTTGCCATCGGCGTCGTCGGGCTATTCCTGATTTCGCTCGGCAATGTGCCCTACCAGCAGCTGCCAATGCTTAACCCGGTGGCGCTGCTACAGCTTGGCGCAATGTGCTTCCTGGGCGCAGCGGCCCTGCTGATGGCTGAGCATCGAATGCGCCTAATCTATGGCGTGGCCATCTATGTGGCGCTGCTGGCGTGGTTCTGGCGGGAGTGGAGCAGCATCGCCAGCGGCAACGCCTACATCACGATGAGCTGGGG
>JACCRK010000281.1 GCA_013813565.1 Herpetosiphonaceae bacterium | reverse complement strand
CACTATGACAGGTATTTGCGCAGGATTTCTGGGTGGCGGTCCTCCATCACATGTCATAGAGGGACACGGAGCACGGTTTTCACTCAGTTTGATTGTCGTTTCGCCTTTACTCAGTGCTTGCCACGTCCAGCCTTGAGGTGCTGGCGCTTCTATTGTCATAGTGGGATCAAGGCTTAAGATCGATGATTCATAGTGTGCCTGCCAGAGAGGCGCAGCAGCGTTTGGATGACTCGGCAGTTCCACTATGAGCGTTTGTCCAACGCGTAATTCGATAGCTTTGTGTCCTGAACCCCAGTATGCATCTATCGAGATAGTAACAGTATTACTCTGAATTACTGGTGCCTCATTTACTGGCAACGCGGTTGGTCCGGGGGGTTGTTTTGCACCATCATAGACGTTCATATGATCAGGTGATAACGCTGCAGAGGTAACAGCTAAGGGTGTTCCTTCCTGATTCAAGGGGATTGGTATCTCGCCATTTTGATTTCCCTGAGCTCCCGATAATGAAGTAGGAGGAAACAGTCCCTCTTGACCACCACAAGCTGCCAAGATGATTATTGTCATAAATAGCGTGATATAGTTCCTGATTTTCATATCTACTCCCACTTGTTGATCAAATCTACGACAATACAATTGATAATTGAACCTTCTTTTACCCTCAGTAACCCACCGCGCCCCGGTTTCTTACAGTGAACGTCTGTACTTATATGTATAATCTACTTGCGCTCTAACTTGATTATATATATAATCAAGTTATTCAGGAGGGCAGATATGACCGAGAACCAATCCAAGCAGCATGGTGGCTGGCGTCCAGGTGCGGGCCGCAAGCCGTCACTCAAACCTCTAGCTATTATCCGCCTGCTCGACCCCGCTATTCGAGCTGCCCTGGTTGCACTCACTGTACACCAGCGGCAGGCATCAGACAATCCCCAGCTCAGCCAGGAGCAGGTGGTCGCCAACCTCATTCGTGCTGCACATCGCCAGTTTGAAAAGAGTAATAATCAAGATAATGCGCATGAGAACGGCATCGAGAACCCAATCTCAGACCGTGGTACAGCCATCGCGCTCCAGCTGGCGACCGACGCCGCGACCATTAGCACCATGTGCCAGGACGTTGCTGACATTCTGGCCAGGCTCCGCAAAAAATCAGCGGTTGGCCAACGCGAGGGGAAACAGCTGCTCAACCTGCTCCATCAGCTTATCGCCCTTCACGCTGCCCAGATCGCACCGTGGGCCATTCTGGAGGAGCTTGACCGAGCGCACGAGGACGACATCGACCGTGACCAGACCATTGCTAGGCTGCTCCAGCGCCCGCTGGCTGAGTATCGTCAGGACGGCTGGAACACTACGCTCCAACACGTCGCCGCCCAGCTGGCCACCGGCCCGATCCGTCGCAAGGCCGAGCAATGGAACTTTATCAATCTGGCTGTCGAGATCAGCGGGTCAGCCATCGTCACGAACGATCGCATCGCTGACCTCATCGAGCGGCTCCAGAAGTATGGAATCAATCCAAACCCCTGGCTGCAGCGATTAAAGGATTAATACTGCTGAACGTGCTTGTGCTATACTTACGCCAAACCTTCTCCTCTCTCTTCTCTCACACCAGCGGCCCCGATTATGCGGGCCGTTGGTGTTTTAGTTGCCTGCTTTATTGGGTTATCACCATTCAGTTAATTTACAACGCGCTCGACTCTGCACTGGACAAGGTCTTCTAGTGGCGATAGAGTGGGGTATGTACAGGAAACACCCCTTTCCTGTATGCGCGCTCTCACCTTCTCCCCCACCACGGTCGCCAGCGCCATGCTCTCTGCTTAACCAGCACACACACGGTGATCAGTATTTGCATTGGGATCAGCACACACCAACCTCCCCGAGAGACGATCCAAGACCACAATGAAAATCACATGGAGATTGAAGAAATATATCATAATATTCTTACAGAATACAAGCAAGGCATTCCTACTGAGCTTTTACTAAGTACGTAAGCGTTCAGCCCCCCTTGCCAAGGATGATACGATAGCTGTATGAATGAATCACCGCCACTGGGAATTCCTCCCGAGGATTGGGCCGTCACCCCGGTCTCGGTTCGGGTTGCCCTCCTGGCGCTTCTGCCGCTCCTCCCGCTCGTCGCGGAGAATCAGCGCCTTCAGGAGCAGGTAACCCACCTTCAGGTCCGCGTGGCCGACCTTGAAGCGCGGCTTGCCCAGCATTCTGGCAATTCATCCAAGCCCCCGTCATCCGATCCACCTGGGGCACCCCCCCGCTCTGCCAAACGCCACCATGGACGCCAGCCCGGTGGGCAACCTGACCATGTCGGTGCCTCCCGCGACCCGGCCCCCGCCGATCAGATCACCGAGACCATCCTCCTGCGCCCCGACCGTTGCCCCGATTGTGGGGTGGATCTCGCCGCCTGCCCCCTCGACCCGACCGACCCGGTCTGCCATCAGGTCTGGGAGCTGCCCGTCATTCGGCCGACCGTGACCGCCTACCACTGCCACCGCATCACCTGTCCCGGCTGTGCCACCCCCGTGCGGGCGGACCTCCCGCCGGATGTGCCCCGCGGAGCGTTTGGACCCGGCGTCGCTGCCGCGATTGCCCTGCTCCACACCGACTATCGGCTCAGTCTGCGCGAAATTCCGCGCCTGCTCCGACAGTTTTTCCACCTGCCGATCTCCGTGGGCGCCACCACCCAGCTCTATCACACGGTCGGGGCTGCCGCTGCGGCACCCTATGCCGCGGTGGAAGCGGTGGTGCGCCAGCAGGATGCCAACCTTGACGAGACCAGTTGGCCGCAGGGGACGCTCCCGTTGTGGCTCTGGACGATGGTCACCGCCGTGGCGACGCTGTTTCGGATCGGGCGGCGCAATCGGGCGACGTTGACGGCCATGATCGGCGCTGATTTTGGCGGGATCATCACCTCGGATCGGCTGCGGGTCTATGCGAGTCAGCCACACGAGCGCTGGCAAATCTGTTGGGCGCATCTGCGCCGGGAGTTCGTGGCATTCTACGAGCGCGATGGGCCAGTGGGCGACTGGGCCGCGACCGCATTAATCCAGATTGATCTCATGTTTCTGCTCTGGCACGGCGTCCGGGCGGGCGGGCTGTCACGCGAGGCGTTTCAGGCCAGCATGACCGGGATTCAGACGGCATTTCACGCGCTCCTGATCCAGGGCAAAGACGTGCCGTGGGAGAAAGCGCGGGGGTTCAGTCGCGATCTGGCCAACCACGAGACGGCCCTGTGGACGTTTGTCCGCGAAGACGGGATTGAACCGACGAACAATGCCGCCGAGCGGGCGTTACGGCCCGCCGTACTGTGGCGGAAGGGCTGCTTTGGCACCCAGACCGCGACCGGATCACAGGCGGTGGAACGGCTGTTGACGATCCGTGCGACCTGTCGCCAGCAGGGTCTCGATCCGTTGGAGTATCTCACGGCGCTTGTCCGCGCACAGTGGGCTGGCACGCCGCCGCCCTCATTATTCGTAGGGGCCTGAACGCTTACCTAAGTACAATAAC
>JACCRK010000240.1 GCA_013813565.1 Herpetosiphonaceae bacterium | reverse complement strand
CAATGCCCTGCTGGTCAGGCTGGTCAGAGCATCGGGGTTTTTGCAGGACGTATCGCCATAATCGATCGTAATCGGCCCAATCCGCTGCGCCACCGCCGCCGCCGCCTGGTTGAGGTCGCTGGTGCGGCTACCAATGGCAATCAGCGTATAGTTCATCGCCTCGCGCACCCAGTTGCGCTCAGTGGCGATCTCGGCCTCGATTGCTGGCAGATAGGCGGCAAAAAAGGCATCTTCGGTGAGGGTGTCGCTGCGGGCCAGCGTCGCGATGAGGGTGTAGCCGCCGCGCTTATACATCTCTTCGGGGTGCTGGGCCCACTGGCCGATTTTGCTCAGCAGCAGCGGCGTTTTAGCGACCACATTGGTGCAAAACTTGTCACACAGGTCGGGCGAGTACACCTGCGCGATCTGAAGGTCGATCTGGCCCTCGGTGACTTTGCGGGGATCCTCAATCATTGTGGCCAGCAGCTTGGCGTCGTGGATCGCCGTCGCCCACAGCTCCAGCGCCAGCGGATGATTTTTCTTAATCTCCTTCGCCAGCTGCTTGAGCTTGGTCAGGTTGACCCCAATATACCGCTCGGGCGAGACATTCATTCGCGCCCAGACGGCCACCGCCCGTGGGTCGGCCAGCTCGTGGAGCCGACTAAGAACTTGTTCCACCTGCATACAAGCACCATCCTTTCCTGCTAGTGGGGAGGTTTCGCTGCCGCCAGTATACGCAACTTAGCACAGATGTGCAATATTTATCAGCAGGCCAGGACTAGTGGCGAGATGATCCACACCCGGGATTTTTTGTTTGACAGCTGGCAGATGAATCGGTATACTACGGTCAATGCGGGAATGGCGCAATGGTAGCGCATCTGTTTCCCAAACAGAAGGTTGCGGGTTCGAGCCCCGTTTCCCGCTTGCTATCAACCTGCCGGATTGTTTGCCGGCGCATTTCTTCCAAAAGCACGCCGTACGCCACTTGTGGTTGTACGGCGTGTATTTGTGTCTCCATAATCCAGAAACTGCTGAAGACGATCTGAATCAGCGCCCGACGCTCGTCCAGGGTCGCCCGATCGATTAGGCTGCCAAGATTTTGCAACATTTTGGCCGCTTTGTCCAGATCCAGCAGCGGCTCGGTGCCGATCTGCTCCTCGGCCTGCTCCAGCTGGCGCTTGATGTCGGCGCAGCGCTTCAGATACTGGTCGCGGGTCAGATTGCCGTCGGCGTAGATCTCGGTGTAGCGCTCCAGCTTCTGCTCCAGCGCCACTCGGTCGATGCTCGGTCGCCGGACGCGGACTGGTGTCCGGCCCTTGAGCCGCTTGAGCGCCTCGCGCTGCCAGTCGGTGGCGTAGACGAAGCCGCGCAGCAGATCCAGCACCTGATCGTCGATGGTATCCATCCGCTGCATTTTGACCAGACAGTTGCGCCGGCTGTTGCCAGCGCAGCGATAGTAGTTGTTGCGCGAGCTGGAGTTGCCGCTGCGGTGCTGCCAGAGCGGCTGGTCGCAGTCGGCGCAGCGGCCGATGTTGAGCAGCAGCCCCTGCGGGTCCGAGGGCAGCTTGGTCATCTCCGCCGTCCGCGCCCCGCCTGAGCGGGCCTCGCGAATGGCGGCGCAGCGCTCCCAGAGTTCCAGGCTGATCAGCGCCTCGTGGCGCCCTGGAAACTCCTGGCCGCTGGAGACAAAGCCACAGTAGGCCCGATTCGCGATGATGTCGCGCACGCCCTCGGTGCGGAAGTGGCGCAGCCCCCGCGCATTCAGCTCGTCGGCGACCCGGCTGTAGCTGTAGTTGCCCGTGGCATACAGCGCAAACATCTCGCGGACCAGCTCAGCATCATCACCGGGCACAATCGTGTCCTTATCCACCCGGCGGTAGCCGTAGGGACAGATGCCGCCGACCCAGTAGCCCTGCTGGGCTTTCTCGATCAGCCCTTTGCGGGTCTCCTCGCGCAAGTTGTTGATATACAGCTCGGAGAAGACGCCCTGGACCTGGAACATCGCCCAGCCCATCGGCGAGGTCAGATCGATGTTCTCCATAATCGAGACGAACGAGGCATTGTGGTCGCGCACAACGTCGATAAATCCCAGGAGCAGGCGCAGGTTGCGCATGAGCCGGTCGGTTTTGTGGACGATAATCGCCTGCACTTTCTTGCTGATGATATCCGACTGCAGCTGGCGGAGCGCTGGGCGTTTATCGTTTTTGGCGCTGATCCCCTCGTCGGTATAGACGTGGTGGACGTGCCAGCCGCGCCGTTCGGCCTCGGCCCGACAGTCGCGCTCCTGCTTGTCGAGGCTGTAGTCCGATTGGTCATCGGTGCTGATGCGAATGTAGATGGCGGCTTTGATCACGAAGTAATCCTCCTGCTATGCGGCTTCTTTACGAATAATACCTTGTGGCACGTAGGTATCCTGGCCTGGGCGGGTGGTCCGGCACTCACGATCAATCACATTCACCGCCCATTCAATCAGCTGCTCGATGGCGCGGTCAGCGGACTGTTCGGTGACGGGTGGACCCTGGTGGACATTCAGTGCGTGCTTGCGGCTCATGCGGCGCTCCTTTCATATTTCTGGCGGCGTTGCTCAAAGCTCAATGGGCGAAAATCGGGGGCGGTGATGCGTAGCTCCTCGCAGATTGTGATGTCGGTGAAACGCGAGGAGAGCCGTGGATCGAGGTCGCTGTTTTCAAGATTGGTCGTAATCACGGTCGGCAGCTTGAAATTACTGCGATGGTTGATGATTTGGAAGAGCGTCTGTTTGGCGAATGGCGTGCTGTTTTCTGTGCCCAGGTCATCGAGAACCAGCAGATCCACGGTTCTGATCAGGTTCGTGTGCTGCTCGTACGTGATCTCGCTATCGGAGTCGAAGGTGGCCCGAAAAGAATCGAGCAGATCGGGGGTGGTGGCAAACACCACCGGGTTTCCACGCTCCAGGGCTGTGTTGGCGATCGCTGCCGCCAGATGGGTCTTGCCACAGCCGTAGCTGCCACGCAGCAGCAGCCAGTTGTGAGGAGCTGCGGCGTACTCAAGGCAGCGCTGATGGATGGCGGAGAGATTGTCGCGCTGAGGGTTGAAGTTCTCAAACGTTTTATCGGCGCAGCGATCGATGCCGCTCTGCTGACGAAGCAGCGCCGACTGCCGCTGAGCGCGCTCAAACTCTTTGCAGCGACAGGGCTTGATCTGGCCAAATAGCGGATCGCTGATCGGCACATCGTAGCGCAGAAAGCCCGCGCTGCGACAGATCACACACACGGTGGCTGGGACCAGTGGGGTTGGCGTCACGTCGATCATGCGGCACCTCGTGTGGCCTGGATCAGGCGCTCGGTGGTTACCTTGAAACGAACGTTGATAACCTCGTCCAGCTCTGGATAGCGGCCAGCAACGGCCCCATCGGCGTTGAGCTGGGACTCGGCGTAGGCATCGCGCTGGACAGCGGTGAGCTGGAGCCAGTCGGTCGGCACGATCCAGGCGGGGCAGATCGGGGCCGAATCAGCCGAAGGTGCATTCGCTGCTTCGGTAGCGGCCTGGGCGAAGATGAGGTGTTTCTTGTTGCGCAGTTCGGCGACAATCATCGCCGGGTTGGCTATGCCATCCAGAAGCCTCAGAACCCGAGCGCGGGTTGGCCCCTCGGGCCAGTCGCGGAACTGGTGGGCGGTAACCAGGCCGACCGTCTCATCAAGCCAGATCTCCAGCGGCGTTCGTTCCTGGGGGGTGCCCACTTCCCCTAATTCAACCCCAGGCGAACCACCATCACCACCAGATCCTGAATTATCGGTGGTGATGGTTGATTCTTTAACATGATTCTTAAGATGGTGATTCTTCTTTCCTTTTAACATGTTATCAGTTTGCGTAATTGCAACTTCCAAATTTGGAAAAACAGATAGATCAATCTGATCAGTTGCATTTTCCAAATTGGAAGAGGCTCCCGCATTTTCCGCTGTGTTTTCCGCCGGGCTACTTTCATTTTGAAAGAGCCTCACAGACTTCAAACTGCCGATCCCTGTGGGGTCGAGCGCATACCAGCGGGTGCGATCGTGGGTGTGTTTGTTGAAGTTGGCGATATCGATAAGGTGGATGTCTCTGAGCCGCTTCAAAATACGGCAAAGCGTAGCCGCGGCCCACCAGGGAAAATCGGCCCGGAGCTTCTCCTGTTTGATCCGGAGCCACAAGCGGTCATCCCGTAGTTCGCCCCAGCGCTCGATACGATACGCCAGTTGGACCAGCACAACGCTCTCGGGGAGGCCAATCTCATCGGCCAGCTCGCGATTGATGCGCATGACGTAGGGGTCGTTGAACACCAGTAGTTTGGGATATGTTTTAGTCATAATTCCTCCAATGTATGGGTACACGAAAGACACCGAGCCCTGGTCGGCGTATGTTATCCCTGGATTGCTCCAGGCGAAATGTGTTCAGATTATTGGGTCAACATGCTATACTGTGGGTACAAGTTCAACAGTCGCCTGATGTGACGGCATCAGGTGGCTGTCAATTTTGACACCGGCGGTGAATTGTTTCGTGGTCGCTGCCGCATGGTTCCTCCTTTCGAGCAGGATTATTAATCTTGAATGTGATGTAGCCTGGTACGATCTTCGATGTCATCGGCAAGCGCTCGAAGCACTGACGATGGCGTTTGACGTAAACTTCGTGGCGGGCCACAATGAGTCCACGTCCAAAGTTGACGTGCAGACAGACCTAAACGTACAGCTCGTATAGAGTTAGTCTCGCCTAATGCTTCAATCGCCGTCCGACATCTTGGCCATGGATAGTCACAGTTGTCCATGATACCTCCTAGAAGATTACTTCCATAGAATTATAGGTTGCATTCTTTAGTATGTCAATATTTAGTTCTAGAACATGTTATGGAGCCACCATTGAGTGAAGCTGTAGGTAGCTATTTCAAAACGCTCCGCCAGATAAAAGGTATTTCCCAGGAAGCAGTTGGACGTATCCTCCATGTTTCATCAAAGCAGGTATCCAACTGGGAGCGCGGTATTCACGTTCCTGCGGCTCATGCCATGGGTATGCTCTTTCAAACTCTTGGCGGGTCGTTTCAAGATGTATTTGATCTCCTATCGAATACCGATACAACGGCTCGCGATGGGCAACTTCTAGCCGAACAGGCATTAGTACCCCACAATGTACTGGCACATCGGCTGGGAAAATCAAAAGCTGCCATTGCCGCCTACCTTACCGTCTTCCTCAACTCCTTGAACCTCGATAATGCCCTCATCGCAAGCTCTTTGCAGATACCCGTAGATGACCTTGAACAAATCAAGTCAGGGCATTTAGCCGTCACTGCCGACTTAATTGTGGCGTTGGTATCACAGTTCCAGGTGCCATTTGCTGACTTAGCATTCCTCTGGAGCGCACTGTTTCCAACCGCCGAAGAGGGTGCTAGCCGAGCTAGAGCTGCTATCGATCCAGCGTCTGCGCCTGAACAGCCATCTTCACACGCTCGTTTGCAATCCCCCAGTGCTGCAGCGCAGCAACCATCCTCAGCGAAGGCCGAGCCATTGTTCGTTCCAGCACCGCCATCATCGGGCCAGGCAGATGGGGCATACACCGCGTACAGCGAAGCGATTCAAGCGATCAACGACATCTACCAGTCAAAACCCCAGGATCTTTCCCGAATCGTTGATATCCTGGCCGTGATGCGAAAATAATCCTGGCTGATATTTGATGGCTCCCAGCAAAGCTATGTTCGCTTCCTCCATTCTGAAAAATAGAGAATAAAAAAAACGGGCTTGAAGCATCCCTCTCAAATGAGAAGGAGCTGTACAAGCCCGTTTAATAACGGCTCTCTAAGCGCTTCACCCCGCTTCGGGTTCAAATTCTTAACTGGCAGTATTGTACCATATCGCAGAGGCTCGATTGCTGAAAAAAGGCAAAAGATCCGATGGACATCCGATGGGATTTGCTATTTTGGCAAAATAGGCTGATTCTAGGGTTCTACCGCTTCCTGGAACGTTGACTGCCCTCTCGCTGCCAAACACAGGCAGCGAGGAATATAATTAGGCTAATCGTCAGCCCCACCAAAAACCACCCCAATGCGACGCTCAGAATCCCCTCAGGTGCTGGCAGAGGAACTCCAGGTATGTCCGGCGCCACTGGCCACAAGATAGAGGCCATCATGGTCGGCGGCGATCGCTGCGGCCAGCTGGTCGCGTCCCTCTAACCACCAGGAGCTACGAAGGCCTTGCCAATTGGCAAGAACCGCATCGTCGGACAGCTGCTGTCCCTGCTCTTCTGGAGCGCATCGAGCAACCACCATCCGAAAGACATCTAAGGGCACCCGCGGTGTTGCCGCAATCTGATCGTCAAACCACGCCAGGAGCTCCTCGCGTGATGTGCCTGGATCAGCCCACGCATGGGTAAGCCCAATGCCTTGGGCCTGTGCAGCCAGAAGCCGCGGAATAATCTGCCGTTCTCCTGCACGGGCTATGTGGCGTTCACGCCAGGCCTGGATCCACTGAGGTGCCCAGGTCAGCCGGTGGTTGCAAAGCCAGAGGGTAATATTCATTATCGTCTCCTATTTGCTGCGCCGACCACACATCGATGGTATTTATTTGCAGCTTAGATACTTTCGGCAGCAAACAGTGTTTCAATGGTCGCTTCACGCTGGGTCGCGATCGTTTTGAGGCGCTGATCGAGCTCGACCAGGGTGGTATCAATCAGGCGACGGCGCTCTTCGCTCTGCTCCAGATCGTCGAGCAGCCGGTCACGCACGGTTTGCTCGCGATCCGATGCGCCGAGCGCGCCCAGATTCTTGCGGATTTGTTCCTGACGACTGAGCAGCTGTTCGCGTTCGGTATGGAAATCGCGAACACCGGCGTTGCTTACGGTTTCCTGCTCGTGCAGGGTGACGAGCTGCTGCAAGGCGCGGTCATGCTCCGGACTAAGCAGCGTCGCCTGGCGAAACTGATCGAGCAGCTCCGGTTTGAGCGCCACAATGTCATACTGCTCGGTCTGGATTTCGCGCTCCTGGAGCGTCAGCTGCTCCGTGGCGTTGCCGGGCACCGCGACCAGCCAGCGGGCATGATCCTGCTCGGTGCTGATCGGCGGTGGCGAATCAACATAGTCGCGATGCGGTGGAGTGCGGCGTTCAATCTGGATGCTGGTCGAGCGGGCGATGTGGCTCTCCAGCGTATAGCGGTGGGTGGTGACCTCTGCCCAGCGCACCTCAGCGCGTTTGTGCGGAGCTTTAAACACGATCTGCCAGGGTTGGCGCTGGGCGCGGGTCTCCTCGCGTTTGATCAGGATGCCAAATTCGAGCGCGTAGGGCAGTTCGACATGGTCGCCAACCCCGGTGAAGCGCATCAGTCCCTCGCCGAGGTAGCGATCGCCGTCGGTCAGGGTGACCGGCCCTTGCTCCAGAGCGACCCCGGTGGTGTTGCGCACACGCCAGACGAGCAGCGGATGGTTGGCCATCTTGGCTTCGTTGTAGACACAGATCATCTCGCTTTCGACCGTTGCATCGAGGATCGGCACCAGCGCCGACTGGCCGCGCTTGACCGATACGGGCGTGGCGACCGGGTAGGTTAGAAACTCCGGCTCAGCGTTGCCCATGGTCACCGGCATAAAATAGCTGGCGCTGACCTTGAGATCGCCCAGCAGTCCGGCCCGATAGGTGAAAAAATCGTAGCGGCTGCCGGTATCATTTAACCGCCCGAGCTTGAGTAATTCGCCAACCATCGTCGTAAGGTGGGTGGCATTGGTTTTGATCGTGCGGATGGCCTCGTGCTGCGCGTCGCTGAGCGGCCCCAGCGCCTCGCGGTCCAGCAGATCGCTGAAGCCACTGATGGCGGTCAGGGGTGAGCGCAGTTCATGGCTGAGCGTGGCAATCGAATCGCGAAACATAGGCGACCCCGCCGCATTTTCAATTGAGGTTGGGTCGTCGGAAACATGCGGACGTGGCGGAATGCGTGATTCGTAGAGTTCGTACTCGAATGAGATCGGGCGGCCAGAAATAAACGTCAGCTGTACGTGGTCGAGATCTTCATCCAACGCATTGTCGAAAAGCCCCCAGGCGGCGAGGCGCACATCGCCGCTCGCGTCACGCACCAGGCGATAGCTGACCCGCCAGGTCGGGCTGGGGGCCAAATAGCGCACGCTGAGATCGTGTTCGCCGGCGGGCAGCCGGATGGTCAGGGTGGTCCGGGTCTGGTCGGTCTGGCTCATGTCGAGGAAAAACGAGATATCCTGCGTGGCGCGCTCATCATGCACGGTCAGCCCGTGAATTGTCGCCAGCGGAACGACCTGGAGCGCATTGGCGGCCTGCAGCACCACCGTGCCGGGATCGAGCGAGGTCTCGACCCCAACCACGCGCCCGACGACTGGCTCGCCGCTGTCGCGTTGGAGCGTGACCTGACTCCCGCGCAGGCTCGTCAATAGATCGACAAAACTGGTGCGGTCGGCGATCTTCACCGCCAGCGTGTTGAGGACGGCGGTTTTATCCTCCGGTGTTTCATAGTCCACGCTCAACACCGGTCCGCCACGGCTCACGGCGATATCAAGACTTTTCAGCACATCGTTGGTCGTCTCGCGGGGAATGACCAGCGCGAAAGTGGTATCCGTGACCGTGCCCTGGCGGGTGAAATAGCCGATACCTTGCTTATACAGAATCATGGTGCGGATCGGAAGCGTGGACATACACGACCTCTCTGGAACTAAATGGAACGTCCTCTGAGTATAGACCATGGGCGGTGATTGTGATACTACATCGGGTGGAGATAGAAAAAAGAGCATGTATAAGCGAACGATACGCTCTATTCCACGTGATCCTGCTATACTGCACCAATCCAGCAGGAGATCCCAACCATGGACGAGAATGGACGTGGCGCAACGATTATCAGCAGCATCCTCCGCCATGACCGCAAGGTCACGAGCTACAAGATTGCGCTGGTCCGGGCGATCAACGATGTTGCCCTGTCGTTCCCCGATCTCGCCGGGGCTGGCCAGGATGTCGCCATTCCGCTCTGGATGTTGGCCGAGTGGTGGATCGCCTACTACTGGCCGTTCGTGGGAAACGAGCCGATCCGCCAGGGCCCGCAGGCGCAGAGTGGGGCCACCGTGACCAACGATATGGCCTTTCGTCCGGCCCTGACCAGCCTGCGGCGGGCGTGGGAAGCGACGACAAGCACACTCAGTCCGGCCGCCGAGGGCTTCGTCGTGCGCAGCGAGATGCGCATCCCCCGCCGCCATGCGGCCTACCCGCCGACGGTGCTGACCGCCTATACCCAGGCGCTCAAAGCGATCACCAAAGCGCTGGCGATGCCGATTCGTTACGCCGGGCCGGCCAGTCAGCAGTGGAGCATTTTCCCCAAGCCATGCGCGTTTGCCGCAATGCCGGAGGCCACAACGCCGGTTCCG
>JACCRK010000204.1 GCA_013813565.1 Herpetosiphonaceae bacterium | reverse complement strand
GTTTCTGCTACAATCAGCACGGGCATGGTCCTTTCTTGAGAAGCTTGGCGGCTTTCAAGACCAGGATACCATGCCCACTCTGTTAAGGTTCAGAACGTCTAGACCGGACTTCGCGTTGTAATATTAGATTCCGCATTGGGTGTGAATCCACGATACACCGTCCATCCACAAACTAAAATTTAGGCGGGTGTCCGGGGGGCAGCGCCGCCAGGGGGATGAAAACCCCCTGGGTATCCCTCGGGTGCCCTCTGGGCGGTGGAGGGACGGAAGGGTGGCGAATGATAAGAAACCAATGATCGCTGAGAGACGCCCGCGCCCGCGCCATTTCGGTTTCAGCAAAATAGCGTTAGAATACCCACAGCAATCATTGCCAACCACTGAGTTTGACTGCTTCTAGCTCGGAGAGCTTTCTATGGAAACAATCACCCTGTTTGATACCCCGCAGGCGGCTCCCGTGGCCAAGCCGCGGCGTCCGGCGTGGCTGAAGGCCCGTGCCCCGATGGGCGAGAACTACGAAGATGTGCAGGAGCTGATGCGCGACCTCGACCTGCATACCGTCTGCGAGGAGGCCCGCTGCCCGAACATTGGCGAGTGCTGGAACCACCGCACCGCGACCTTTTTGCTGCTCGGCGACACCTGTACCCGTGGCTGTCGCTACTGTGCCATCGGCAAGGGCAAGCCCAAGCCGCTCGACGAGCGCGAGCCCGAGCGGATCGCCGAGGCGGTGGCGCACCTGCAGCTGAAGCACGTCGTGCTGACTGCGGTCAACCGTGACGATCAGCCCGATGGCGGCGCCCATATCTTCGCCGAGTCGATTCGCCTGATTCGCGAGCGGATTCCGCAGTGCCGGGTTGAGGTGCTGATCCCCGACTTCGATGGCAACTGGGAGGCGCTGGGCACTGTGCTGGATGCGCAGCCCGATGTGCTGAACCACAATATCGAGACGGTGCCACGGCTGTTCCGCCGCTTCCGCCCCCGCGCCGGCTTCGAGCAGAGCCTGGAGCTGCTGCGGCTGTCGCGTGAGCTGCGCCCCGCGATCATCACCAAAAGCGGCATGATGGTTGGCGCTGGCGAGACCGACGACGAGGTGCTGGAGGTGCTCGATGCGCTCCGGCGGGTCGATGTCGATGTGCTGACGATCGGCCAGTATCTCTCGCCAACCGGCGACCACTGGCCGATTGACCGCTATGTCACCCCCGAGACATTTGTCTGGTACAAGGCCGAGGCGCTGGCCCGCGGTTTCAAGCACGTGGAGTCGGGGCCGCTGGTGCGCTCGTCGTACCACGCCCACGAGCACGTCGCCGATCTGTAGCGCGCCTCACCCACTATCTGGCGAAGATCAACGCAAGGAGGACAGCATTTGCGCTGTCCTCCTTGCGTTTTTAATTGCTTGATCAACGATCGTGGCTAGATTGACGGCGGCAGTTCACACGCTGTAGTACCGCCGGGCTGGAATCGTGTCGCGGCGGCTTAAATCACCTTTCAGGACCAATGTAAGGGCGATTTGCGCCTTTTAGTGCTGCTAATTGATGTAAAATGGTTGACGGATTATCGTTTCTCCTTCATAATCCCTAATTCATAACCCAATAATTGCTAAAAGGTCGCTATGTACCGTTTGCTCTTTCGGGGGATTATTCTAATTGCAGGATTAGTCTGGCTGACGCTGATTGTGCAATTCGTACGCCTCCGCCTCAACTACAATCAACAGGTTGCCGCTGCTCAGCAGAACGTCGCAGCGCTCCCATCACCAACGGCGCTGCCGCTCCCCGCTATTGTTCCGCCGACCCTTGAGCCGCTGCCCAATACGATTGCGCTGGGCCAGGGTGGCGCCGAGCTGCCGGCCGCAGCCAGCAATCCCGTCACCGGCATTCACCCCAAGACCGGGCGCTATGTTGCGGCCTGGCTGCCAACCTCGTTTGATGCGGAGGCGGCGCGGGCAACCTTTGAGGCCAACAAAGATGTCCTCGATGAGGTTAGCCCGTTCTGGTATGGCGTTGCGCCCAATGGTCAGCTCTACGCCGATATTGGCTCACGTGACGAGGAGCTGGTGCGGATCGCCCACGAAAATAATGTGCTGATCATTCCCACCATCCACAATATTGAGGATGTTGAGGCTGGATCAACCGTGATCTCAACGCCGGAGAACCGCGCCAACCATATTCGGGTGATTGTCAACGAGGTGCTCACCTATAACTATGATGGCATCGATATCGACTACGAGGCACTTTCCGATGACATGGAGGACGAGTTCACGGCCTTTATGACTGAGCTGAGCGAAGCACTGCACGCCGAGGGCAAGCTCCTGACCGTCGCCGTCCATGCCCACACGGGCCGCCCCGACTACCAGAACTATGCCGACCTGGGCAAAGTCGTCGATCGGCTGCGAATTATGACCTACGACTACAGCTGGAGCGGCTCGGTTCCTGGGCCAATCGCCCCACTGCACTGGGTGCGCGATGTGGCCGAATATGCGCGCTCCGTAGTCGATCCGGCCAAAATCGAGATTGGGATCTCGTTCTATGCCTACGACTGGCCCAGCGGCGGCGGACGAGCGGCCTCGCGCACCTACACCGATATCGAGGAGATCAAGGCCGCCTATCGCCCGGTGATCAACCTGGTCGAAGAGAATAGCCTTGGCCCGGTGCAGGAGTCGTCGTTTACCTACGCCGGGCGCACCGTGTGGTTCTCCAACTATCGATCGCTGGAGGCCAAGCTGGACATGGTCCGCGAGATGGACCTGGCCGGGATTGCGATCTGGCGGCTGGGCAATGAGGATCCTAGAAACTGGGAGATTATCCACGAGTCGCTGCAGCAGGACCCGGTGATTATTCAGCGCACGATCAATCGGTATCTGCCGGAACATTAACTGTAAAGGAAGCCCAGACAGAACCTTCTTGTCTCCGGGCATAATGTGGTCTTATGGAAGCAGCAATTACAACCTACAGCAAGGAAGCCCAGCGCTTCTACGAGCGCGGGATTGCCGCCGCCCGTGGCGGACAGCGCCGGATCGCGGCGGGCCTGCTGACCAAGGCGGTGCAGCTCGATCCGCGCCACGAGCAGGCCTGGCTGTGGCTGAGCGGCGTGCTGGACGAGCCATCGGATATTGCCTTTTGTCTCAACGCCGCCCTCAAGCTTAACCCCGACAATCTGCAGGCCCAGAAGGGCCTGGCCTGGATTCGCCAGCGCCACGCCAATCCGGCCACGGCCCAGGCCGAGCCAGCCACCCCGTCGCGCCTCCAGCAGATCGCCATTCCCGATGCCGCTGAGTCTGAGCCTGGGCCAGCGCCTGCCGCGGTCATGCCGCAGAGCTGGTGGCAGGACTGGCGCTCATCGGTGCGCACCCAGCGGATCATGCGCAGCGTTGTGCTGGCCGGCCTGCTGGTGCTGCTGCTGACGACCACGCTGCTGATTTATATCGCGCCCAAGCCAACCGCCGAGGCGGCGCCAATCGCCGAACGTATTCCGACCGCGCTGCCAGATAGCGCTGGCGTGGTGCAGCAGACCCTCCTGACCGCGCCAGAGGTCGATCATGCGCTGATTTTGCGCTATCTAAGCGATGTGGAGCGGGTGCGCGAGCAGATTCGCCTGGCCGCCGAGGCCTATCGCAGTGTCAGCGATGTGACGATGGTTGCGACCGAGCAGATCGCTGCCGCCCGCTCCTACCGCGATGTGCTCCGCCAGGCCTACACCGACCTTGAGCTGATCAAGACGCCGCCGATCCTGTTGGCGGTCCACGCCGAGTACAAAGAAGGCGTGCAGATGGAACAGGCCGCATTTGAAGATCTGCTTGAGTATTACACGAACTACAATGTCGCGATTGCGAACCGGGCCGCGCTGCGCCTTCAGGAGGCTGGCGGCCACTATAAACGGGCGCTGAGCGGCTGGGCAACGTATCAGCAGCAGCTCTCGGCGCCGGGCGTGGCGCCGGCATTTGGCGAGCGCTAGCCCCACCCGGTGCCTGATGGATATCAGGCGCCGTACTTTTTTAGCTTGTGAGTCTGTATGCAAACACTCCTGGCGGTCGATCTTGGGCTGCGCACCGGCTTTGCGCTGTATGGCGATGATGGCCGGCTGATCTCCTATCGCTCGCAGAACTATGGCTCGGTGCCACGTCTCCGCCGCGGCGCCGCCGGGGTGCTGGGCGATCTGCCTGAGCTGACCGCGCTGGTGCTGGAGGGCGGCGGCGTGGTCGCCGAGGTCTGGGAGTCCGAGGCCAGGCGCCGTGGTCTGCCGGTTTTTGTGATCAGCGCCGAGGTCTGGCGGCAGCGCCTGCTGTATGCCCGCGAGCAGCGCAGCGGTGCCAAGGCCAAAGAGACCGCCGACGAGCTGGCTCGGCGGATTATCAGCTGGTCCAATGCGCCCCGGCCAACCTCGCTGCGCCACGATGCGGCCGAGGCGATCCTGGTGGGGCTCTGGGGGGTGCTGGAGCTGGGCTGGCTGCTGGCGGTGCCGCCCGAGGTGCGCCGCGCCTGACTCTGGGCTGCGCTTCCCGAAATCCGCCCTCAGCACGATGGCCGCTGGCGCTTTGCTGCGCATACTGGCGTGATGAATGCAGCCAAAGGAGCGTTATGCCCGTTGAAGACCAGCGCAATCTGCTTGATGCAGAGCCATTTGACTATCGGGTTAGCAAAGATGGCAAGGTTTTTATCACCTGGCATGGCCGGCAGGTCATGATTTTAAAGGATCAGGCCGCGCGCAAGTTTCTCCAAACGATCGAGGGCCGGAGCGGCAAGGCGGCCCAGCTGGTACTGGCCAAGATCACCGGCAACTTCAAGCATGGCAACGAGCGGTCCGCCGGCTGAGCCTATCGAAGCCGGCGCTACCTACCTGCCAGGGTCGAGTGAATCCACTCGGCCCTGTTTTTTTAATCCAAGCAGGAATGGTATGATCTGTAATCATTTCTACGCCTGGGTAGTGCAAGCAAATTCTAGACAGTCTTTCGCCTCATCCCGTATAATGAATTTAAGACGAGAGAACGATAGCCTGTAGTAGAGGATAAGCGACGATGATTGTGGCCTCGTTAGCGACAACCCTGCGTGACTTCGGTTTGCCTGTGACTGCGCGCTCCTACTTCCTGATCACATCAATCATGGTTATTATCCTGATTGCGCTGGAGACTATCGACACATTTCAGCGCTCGGTCCCGGCCATGCAGGTGACGGGACTGATCTTGGCGGTCGTGAAGGTGGTGGCGACGGTCTCCACGCTGATGACGCTGCTGCTGCTGACATTTGAGCGGCTGCGGCTGGTGATCCTGGTCTGTCTGGCGATCATGGGGCTGCTGACGCTGTACCGCGAGGTGCGCCGCCGGATCCAGGCGGGCGACCGCTCGCCATCGAGCTACATCGGCGGGCTGACCGTCATCGTTCAGTTCCTGAGTATGATCTTGCTGACCGCAAGCGGGCTGGCGGTGCTGATCGAGCTGATTATCGCGCCGGCCCGGCTGCTGGAAAGCGAGATGGTGTTTAGCGATGCAATCCGTGGCTGGGTTGAGGCGCTGGCAACGATTGTTTTTTTGCTGACGCTCTACTATCTCGGCTTTTATCTGGTGCGGCGCATCCTTGGCAGCAATAGTTTTTCCTGGGTCGACCCGCCCAACTGGCGCACTGTGCTGCCGCACCTCAAGTACACCCTCAAGGCCCGCTTTGGCTTCCCGCCCTGGGAGGAGAGCCAGCTGGCCGCGACCGTGCGGGTGGCCTATATCAAGCATATTGTTGGCAGCGCCGAGCTGGATGCTGTGGTGGCGGCGGCGCGGATCCAGCCGGTGCTGTACCCTGAGCGCGGCTTCACCTTTGCGGTGATCGGCGACCCCGGCGAGGGCGACCACTCGCAGATTGCGCCGAGCATCGGCCAGGAAGAGGTGCAGGAGGCGATGGAGGCGGCTGATCTGCCAGCGGCAAATCCTGGCTTTATCGTGATTAGCTCCGATATCGTCTACCCGGCCGGCGAGCTGATGGACTATGAGCGCACGGTCTATCGCCCCTACCGCGTGGATCCAGGCAATCCCTCGCCGCTGATCTACGGCCTGCCGGGCAACCACGACTGGTACAACCATCTCAAGGGCCTGTTTTTGAACTTCGGCTACCCGGCGGCCCACGTCGAGTCCGACGACCCGCAGCTTCAGGCATGGGCTGAGGGGCTGCGGACCGGGCCGTGGGCGCGCTATGGGCTGCCCTGGGGCAACCTGCGCTGGAACGAGGTCGCCAACCTGCGTCTGCGCTACGGCCTGTCGCGCCTCGGCGGCGACATGGCCCGGCCGGAGACCCATCAGCGGCTGCCGTTCTTTGAGCTGGACTTTGGCGCGGCGCCGCTGGTGCTGCTGGCCGCCGACACCGGCTGCGTCGGCGGCCTGGATGCGATTCAGTTCGACTGGCTGGAGGATCGGCTGCGGGCGGCCTACGCCGACCGTAAAATTATCGCCGTCGTCCTCAGCGAGCCGCTGTATGTGAATGGCGCGTTCGCCGCCGGCGATCAGGCGCGTTCGATCTACGAGCTGCTGCGGCGCTACGAGACCCACGTTGTGATGGGCGGCGATACCCACTCCTACCAGCATTATCAGGTCAAATATCTGACCCACAAGGGCACTCCCCACACCTCCCACCATTTCGTCAACGGCGGCGGCGGCGCCTATCTGTCGGCGCCGGTGGACCTGAACTGGCGCACCCCGACCGGGATGACGCCGCTTGAGCAGCGCTTTGTCTACCGCGACCCCGAGCACGAGATTGTCGATCAGGTGCTGCTGAAAACAATCTTTCCCTCGGCCAAGGAGCTGCGGGCCAAGTTCACCGGCCAGGCCGAGGGCTGGGCGCTGCGTCGCTGGCTGGTTGGCCGCGAGCCGGGCCTGCTCTCACGTGGCCTGACCAACGCGCTCGACCACGATCGCTCGCCCCTGCTGCAAAGCTTCGTCACCCTGAGCATGGCGCGCACGCCGGACGGCTGGCGGCTGCGCGTGGTGCCCTGGTTCACCAAAGGCCCCAAAGATGAGCTTCAGCCGCAGGCGCCGATCGATATTCTCGCGCCCACCGACGAGATCACCCGCCCGCTGCCAGCGCTTACGCCCGAGGCTATGCTGTCGGACGTGCTGGATTGATCCGTCTGCCGCGATCTGGAAACCTTTGCGCTTCGTATCCATCGCCCGCCGTATGCATGGCTGGTTGTATCAAGGAGCACTGAATGCAGTTCAACACCTCGTATCTAAACCTGACCCCCAACAAGACCGCCCGCAGCACCCGCGCCTTCAAGCCCGAGTTTGTGGTGATGCACGAGACCGCCGGCTACGGCTCGCTACAGTGGAACCTCAAGCCCGAGGTGCGCTCCAGCTACAACTATCTGATCTCGCGCACCGGCACGGTGTATCACTATGTTGATGAGAAGGCCTTTATCGCCTGGCACGCCGGAATCAGCAGCGCGGCGCGGGGCTACACCGGCGGCCAGCTCAACGTCTACGCCATTGGGGTTGAGCTTGAGGGTCCAAATGACTCTACACCGATCACCACCGCCCAGACCAAGGCGATGGTCGAGCTGCTGCGCTTCTTCCGCGAGACCTACGGCATTCCGCTGACCCGCCAGTACTACTTCGCCCACAAGGACGTCGCGCCCAGCCACAAGTCCGACCCGCGCGGCTACAGCGTCGAGTACACGCTGAAAATCATCTCCGACAGCGAGCCGGCCCCGACGACCCGTCCGAACACGCTAGGCGCCCAGCTGCGCAACGAGGTCTACAAGCTGGCCGGGGGCGAGTATCGGCCCGACTGGCGCTTCCACCAAGTTGCTAGAGAAAACAAGCTTGGCTCGCCGATCAAGGTTGGCATGGACTTCACCACCAAAGGCGTGCGCTACACCGGCGAAGTCTACGGCCGCGACGTGATCATCAGCCCATATGAGCAGTGGAACATTGTGCTGAGCGCCAACGAGCTGACCGACAACGAGGTCTACACCGACCTGATGCGCTTCACCTATGGCGCGCTCGGGGTGGACTTCCGGCCTGAGCAGGCGTTCTATCGCTTTATCAGCCAGACGCCGCGCAAGCCGGTTGGGGTGCCGCTCGACGACAGCATTCGGCTGCAGGCCCGCGACGGCGCCGCCTACGCCACCCAGTTGTACACCTTCGAGACTCTGTACACGCCGATCACTGCTGGCGGCGGCAGCACCGACTGGTCGGTGGTGCGCCAGCTCAGCTCGGTGCTGGCGGCCCAGAACATCAACGCCGCCGACGCCGCCCTGCGCGACGTGATCAACGAAACGATGTACATGCGGATCAACGATCGCTTTGTGCCGGAGTTTCCTTTTATCAAAAAGGCCCTGGAGCTGAAGTTCGGCGCGCCGCTGACGACCAAGCGCGAGTGGACGTTTAAGGGCAAAACCTACGTCTATCAGGTATACGCCGGCGATACGCTCTATGCCGTGAAGGGCGACCTGACCACGCTCAAACGGCTTAGCCAGACCGCCGACTAGCGGCGGAACCAATAGTGGTTTGCGGCACTCCAGCGGTTGGCGGCGGCGGGCACCCTCTGGGTAGAGACCCGCCGTACAGCATTCTCGAATGCTGCATAGGTTGCTTGATTCTACACTAGTAGCCCTCTGCCGAGCAGCCAGTAAGGCTATGCTCAGGCTGCTCTACGCGATAAGGGGATGCTGAAGCGACTGCTGAGGCGCAGGCGATAAGGGTGTAAAATACCTAAGATTAAGGCTCTTTGTCCAAACAGATCACTGAGTATGCTGG
>JACCRK010000183.1 GCA_013813565.1 Herpetosiphonaceae bacterium | reverse complement strand
GGCGGCAAGCGCCGGTCGCACGGCATCAAGGGACGCCTGCGCGATGCGGCCTACCGGCTTGGCCTGGGGCTGCCGGCCTACTACCTGTATCGCGACTGGGTCAAAGGCACTTACGAATTAGTTTTATGGTAGATCTGGAGATAGTACTGTGACTGAACGCTTCTATGCCGGCGACGATCCCGACCGGCCCTTGACCGCCGCCGAGCAGCGCGAATATAGCCAGCAGCTCAAAGAGTACTACGAGCATACGATGAGCGAGGGCCAGGGCGCTTTCTTCACGATCGAGGATGGCGATATCAAGCCAACCCGTATGGGTCGCCACTGGCTGCGCGAGCATCGCCAAATTTTCGATCGCTGGCTTGATCTGAAGCCGAGCGATGTGTTTGTTGATGTTGGCTGCGGCGAGGGCTACTACACCACATACGTGGCCCGCCAGGGTGCCAAAACCATCGGGATCGATGTCTCATCGAATGTGCTGCGGCTGCTGTACACCATCAAGTGGCCCTTTCCGGTCACCATGACGACGGTCAACAGCGATGTCGAGATTCTGCCGCTCGCCAGCGATTCCGCCGATAAGGTGCTGTGCTCGCACACCCTGGAGCATGTGCTTGACGATCGCCGGGTGCTGGCGGAGATCCAGCGCATCCTGAAGCCCGGCGGCACGGCGGTGCTGGCGATTCCGCTGAAGTACACGCTGCCCAATGCCGCGCTCAACCGGGTGATCGACCTTGGGCGAGCGATTCTGAAGCCCGGTAAGAAGGCGGCGCCGCGGCTGCCCGCCGGTGTGCTCAACCGCAGCCTGATCGGGGTGCGCAGCCATATTCGGCACTACTCGGTCGAGGCGTTTCACCAGCGGATTCGCGATGCCGGCCTGCAGATCGAGACGACCGCCGGGATGTGGTTCCACGATCCGCGCAACTGGCTGGTGTATCAGACTCAGCCGCGCTGGCTGCTCTACGAGCTGGGCACCCGCCTGAGCAAGCGCTGGCCAGCCCTCGGCTCGGCGCTGGTTGTTAAAGTTCGGAAGTAAGATGCTCCTTCATTGAGTTCGCGGAGGGGGCGGGCGTGCATATCGTTCACTATAATCTGACCACCACCACCAAAGTTGGCGGCGTCGAGACATTTGTCTGGAATATCGCGGCGCAGCAGGCCCAGCGCGGCCACCGGGTGACGATCCTCGGTGGCGCCGGGCCGCTGCGCCACTTTAGCCCCGGTGTCGCGGTGCGGACGGTGCCGTTTATCGATCGCGATCGCTTTGCCGTTGGCCCGCTCCGCCGCGCCTACGCCTGGCGCAAGCTGGCCGAGCGGCTCTCAATGCTGCCCGCCGCCTGGCCTCTGCTGCGCGATGCCGACCTGGTGCATATTCACAAGCCCTACGATCTGCCCCTGGCGCCGCTGCTGGCCCGGCGCGGCGTGCCGCTGGTCTATCACGGCCACGGCGAGGATTTTTTTCGAGGCGACCGCCAGCTGATGGGCTGGGTGCCGCTGCTGTTCTCGTGCTCCAGCTACAACGCCGCCACGCTCCGCCAGCGCTACGGGCGCGAGCCAATCGTGGTCTTCAACGGTGTCGATACCAGCCTCTTTCAGCCCCAGCCCGCCGACTCCACGCTGCGGGCCGCGCTGGTCGGCTCGGGGCAGTTTGTGGTGCTGCTCCCAGGCCGGATGATGCCGTGGAAGGGCCACGCGACCGCACTGCAGGCCCTCCAGCAGCTCAACAACCCGGCGGTGCGCCTGGTGATTGTCGGCGATGGCGAGGTCCGCGCCACGCTGGAACAGACCACCCAGGCGCTCGGGATTGAGGATCAGGTCGTCTTCACCGGCACGATCGGACATCAGCTGATGCCGCAGTATGTTGCGGCCGCCGATGTGGTGCTGGGGACCAGCTTTGCCTCGGAGACCTTTGGCATGGCCCTGGCGGAGGCGCAGGCCTGCGGGATCGCAGTGCTCGCATCCAGCTGGCAGGGCTACGATGATGTGGTCCGCGATCAGGTGACTGGCCGCCGGTTTAGCGCGGCGGACCCGGCGAGCCTGGCGGCGGTGCTGGGCGAGCTGCTGAACGATTTGGGGCAGCGCGACCGCCTGGGCGCGGCCGGGCACGCTCACGTCGGGCACAATTTCACCTGGCAGCAGATCGCCGCCCGGATCGAGTCCGGCTACGAAGCCCTGCCAAGCTACGAGAGATCAGGCCCACGTGAAGGCTGAACATTCGCCAGACGCCACCCAATCCCGCCTGCCGCTGTGGCTCCGGCGGCTGCACGCCTGGGTTGAGCGGCACGCCCCGGCGCTGCTCACCGCCATGGTCGGGCTGTGGGGCGTGATCTTTGCCGCTGCGGCGGTGTACAAGCTCCAGGCGATGTGGATGGGCTTTGACCTGGGCACCCACGAGCAGGTGCTGTGGAACACCGTCCACGGGCGGATCGCCGCCTCGTCGCCGTCGCGCGGCACTACGTCGTACTTTGGCGTGGATATTATTCCGACCGAGCTGTTGTTTGCGCCGCTCTATGCGCTGTGGCAGCGCCCGGCGACGCTGCTGGTGCTGCAGGCGCTGATCGTGCCGCTGGGCGCGATCCCACTGTACCTGCTGGCGGCGGGGCGGCTGGGGTCGCGCACGGCCGGGCTGGCGGCGGCGGGCCTGTATCTGCTGGCGCTGCCGGTGCAATATGCCACGCTGTACGAGTTCCAGATTCGGGTGGTTGGCACTGTCTGTTTTTTGTGGGCCTTCTGGGCGCTGGAGGAGCGCCACGCCTGGCGGTTTGCGCTGTTTGCGGCGCTGGCCCTGGGCACCCGCTCCGAGGCTGGCTTTGCGCTGGCCGGGCTGGGATTGTACGCGGCGCTGCAGCGGCGGGGCTGGCGCTGGTCGGCGCTGCCGATCCTGGCGGGATTTGGCTGGGTGCTGCTCTGCAACGCCGTGCTCATCCCAGCCGCCCGCAACGATGCCGGGACGCTGTACAGCTTTTTGTACGGCTGGATGGGCCCGACGTCCGGGGCGATGGTCAAGACGCTGCTGACCAGGCCGATCTTTGTCCTGGAGCACATCGCCACGCCGGGCAAGCTGGAGTATCTGCTACAGCTGGGCGGGCCGCTGCTGTTTCTGTTTGTGCTGCGGCCAAGCATCAGCATGATCGCGCTGCCCTCGCTGCTGCTGAATCTGCTGTCGCCCGACCGAATTCACTGGAGCATTCGCTATCACTACCAGGCGTTTGTGCTGCCGTGGCTGCTGCTGGCGGCGCTGTACGCCATCGCCGACCTGCGCCAGCGCCCGAGCACCCGGCGCTGGTGGCCGGCGGCGCTGGCCGGGCTGGTTGCGGCAACCGTGGTCGCCAATCTGGTCTGGCGCTCGCCACTGCAGACATTGGCCTCACGGCCTCGGCCAAGTGAGCGCATCGCCGCCCTGCAGCAGCTGGTCGAGCGGCTGCCCGCCGACGTCCCGGTGACGGTGAGCAGCCAGTTTGGCCCGTTTGTGGCCCGGCGCGAGCAGATCTTCTACTTCCCCGGCAATATTGTGTATCCCAAAGAGTACGTTGAGCGCGGCCATTGGCTGCTGGTCGATCGGGCCGAGGTGCCGGGCGACTGTCTGGCGCGGCTGGATGTGCTGATCGCCAGCGCCAGCTGGAGCGTTGAGTATGATCAGGATGGAGTGATTCTGTTGCGCAACCACAATCCGACCGCGCCAGCGCTGCTGGCCACGCTGCCGCCGTGCGCCGCCGAGCCCGCCGAGGCCAAATGAAGATTCTGGTTGTCGGCCTGGGCGGCGTGACCGCGACCTTTCGCAACTGGCCCGAGCGGATCCTGGCGGTCGCGCTGGCCCGCCGTGGGCA
>JACCRK010000167.1 GCA_013813565.1 Herpetosiphonaceae bacterium | reverse complement strand
GCCGATCGCCGCGCCGCGATCACCGCCAGCCGAATCGCTGGGACCCGCTCGGTGGTGGCGGGGATGGCGCGGGCGGGCGGCGTGCGGGCGCTGATCTCGGCCTCGGCGATCGAGTACAGCGGCGCCCACGGCGAGGCGGGCTTCGATGAGGCCACGCCTGTCGGCAGCGGCTTCCTGCCCGAGCTGACCGGCGCCTGGGAGCAGGCGGCCGCGCAGGCCCAGGATTGTGGGGCGCGGGTGGTGCTGCTGCGCAAGGGCGTGGTGCTCTCGCCCGCTGGCGGGATGCTGGCGACGCTGCTGCCGTTCTTTCGGCGCGGCCTCGGTGTGACGCTGGGATCGGGCCGGCAGTGGCTGCCGTGGCTGCACCTCGCCGACGATATTGGGCTGATGCTGCTGGCGCTTGACCGCGACGATGTGCACGGGCCGCTGGTGTGCGCGTCGCCTAACCCGGTGCGCTTTCGCGCCTTTGCCGGCGCCCTCGGCCAGGTGCTACACCGGACGGCCCGGCTGCGTGCGCCGGCGTGGGCGCTGCGGCTGGCGCTGGGCGAGATGGCCCAGGTCGTCACCGCCAGCCACCGCCCGCAGGTGGGCCGCGCCCTCGCGCTGGGCTACGTGTTTCGCTTCCCGATGCTGGAGGCGGCGCTGGCGGATCTGGTGGGCGAAGGGGCATAAGGAGCTGTTTTTATCCACGAAGGGCACGCAGGGTCACGAAGTGGTGCCGGGCAGAAACAATAGATTCAGTGGGTTGGAACGTACTAGCCTCGATCCGCGATCCGCGATCCCCTACCGCCCCCAGCCCAGCCCGAACTTGGCCGCGTCGGTGACGGTGAGGGGCTTGGCCGGGCCGCCCTCGGCGGGCACCACCCAGATGTTGAACGCCGCCCCGCCGCCCCACTTCGCCAGGAAGGCCACCCAGCGGCCATCGGGCGACCAGGTTGGCAGGGCCACGCCGCCGATGCCGCTGGTCAGCGGGTGCGGGTTGGTGCCATCGGCATCCATCACCCAGACCTGGCGCTCGGCCGGCCGTTGGCTGTCCCCGGCGATGAACAGCAGCTGCTGGCCGTCGGGCGACCAGTTGGGGTAGCTCTCGTCGCGGTCGCGGGTCGGGTTGATCAGACGTAGCCCGCTGCCGTCGGGCTGCACCAGCGAGATGCTGAGCTGATCGTCGCCGCCGACCACATCGCGCGAGGTGAACACAATCCCGGCGGCGCCCCAGGTCGGCCAGGCGCCCCAGCTCTCCACCAGCACCTGCGCCGCAGCCTCGTCCAGCCGCTGCACCACAATCCGCGACCGGGGATCATCGACGATCGACGCCGGATCGGGGTTGTACACATACACCAGGCTCTTCCCGTCGGGCGACCAGCTGGGATATTGCGAGAGCCCGCTGTCCTGCGAGATGCGCTGCTGGTTGGTGCCGTCGATGTCCATCACGTAGATCTGCTCGCGGCCATCGCGCTCGGAGGTGAAGGCGATCCGGCGGCCGTCGGGCGAGAGCTGCCCGCCATAGTTGGAGCCACGGCTGGTCAGCCGCTGGGGTGGCGCGCCGTCGGTCGCCAGGCGATAGATCTGATACTCGCCGCTGGCTTCTTTCTCTCCGTAGAAAAGTGCGCCTGCCAGCGCTGGCTTAGCCGGCAGGCTGGTCGCGGCTGCCGTGGGCGGTGACGCCGCTGTCGGGGTGGGAGCTACGGTGGGGCTTGGCACGCTGGTGGGCGGTGGCACATCCGCCACCGTGGTCGGGGTTACATCAATCTTGCCCAGGCTGATGCGGGCCGCCATTCCCGCCGCCAGCAGCAGCGTCAGCAGCAGGGCGGTGGCAATCCACCACCAGCGCGAGCGCCGCCCAGATTTCGTCGGAGCCGCCGGGGCCTGGGCAGGGCCGGTCTGGCGCAGGGCGGCGGCCAGCGCGGCGGCGAGCTGGGTCGGCGACTGCGGGCGCTGCTCGGGATCGAGGTCGAGCGCCCACATCACCGGCTCATCGAGCGCAGCGCCGAGATCTGGCCGCAGCGCCGAGGGCGGCGGCAGCGTGGCCCCGGCCAGCCGCTCAGGGGCCGACAGCGGCGTTTTTCCGGTCAGCAGCGCATAGAACGTCGCCGCCAGCGCATACACATCCGAGCGCGGGTCGGTCTCGCCGCGATACTGCTCGGGCGGCGAGTAGCCCGGCGTCACGGCGTGCTGCAGGCTGATCGTCACAGCGGTCAGCTCACGGGCAATCCCAAAATCAATCAGAACCACGCGGCCGTCGGGGGTCAGCTTCACATTCGAGGGCTTGATATCGCGGTGCAGCACTGGCTGGGGCAGCGTGTGCAGATACTGCACTGCGGCGCACAGCGCGCCGGCCCACTCGACCACCCGCGCGGCCGGCACGCCGTGGGGCTGGTTGGCCAGCAGCATGGCCAGATCGCCGCCCTCGATATAGTCCATCACCAGATAGGCGCAGCCATCGATCAGAAAGTGGTCGCGGATGCGCGGGAGGGCCGGGTGGTTGAGGCCAGCCAGCAGCGTCGCCTCGGCCTCCAGAATCTGGGCCAGCTCTGGATGGTCGGCGTGGCTTTGCTTGACGGCGCACAGCCCGCCACGCTGCTCATCGTGAGCCAGCCAGACCGCACCAAAGCCGCCGGTGGCGAGCGGCTCGACCAGACGATAGCGGCCCTGAAGCGTCATCATCGGCGCCGAAGCCCTACCACATTGGCCAGCGATCGTTGCGCGTGCCATCGGAAACTTTGCGCACCTGATTGTCGGCCAGGCTGAGGAGATAGACCTGCCAGCGGCCAGCGCGCTGGCTCTCAAAGGCTAGATACTGCCCATCCGGCGACCAGCGCGGCCAGCGATTGACGCCAGCGCCAAGATTCTCCAGCTGTTTGGGCGTCCCGCCGGTTGCCGGTACGGTGTAGATAGCGGTGTCATTGCCGCTGCCGGTCATAAAGGCCACCGTGCTGCCATCGGGCGACCAGTCGGGCCAGAAGGTGTCCGCGCCAGCGAGTGTCGCCAGGGTAAACTGCTGCTGGCTGGCGAGATCCAGCAGCACAATCTCGTAGTTGTCGGTTGTCTTGGAGTGAAAGACGATGCGGGTGCCATCAGGCGACCAGGCCGGGCCGCCCTGCCAGCCGGCCTCGGCGGTGAGGCGCTGGAGATTCGCGCCGTCGGCATCCATCAGATAGATATCGCGCTGATTATCGCTGGTCTGGTCGCGGTTGCTCTCAAAGACAATGCGGGTGCCATCGGGCGACCAGCGCGACGCGCGATTGACCCCAGGGCCACTGGTGAGCTGCCGCTCGTCGCTGCCATCGAGATTGATCGTAAAGATCTGCTCAATCAGCCGGCCGTCCTGCTCGACCCCGTGGGTGTAGACCAGACGGCTATCCGAGCGGCGCCGATCGGCGATCGCGTTATCGCTGTGGCCCGGCACGATTTTGCGGGCCGCGCCGCCGCTCAGCGGCAGCTCCAGCAGATCGAATGCGCCGCCATCGGGGTCGGGCCGCGAGGTGATGAACAGCGATCCGCTCAGCGCATCGGGGCCGGGTGGGTTCGTGGGCACCACAATGACATCGCTATCTCCACCAAACAGCGAGTCGCGCAGCGCATAGACCGCCCCGCCAGCGCCGCCGAGCAGCAGCACCAGCACGAGCGCGATCAGCCAGCCCCGGCCGCCGCGCTGCGACCTGGGTGCGGCGCCAGCTGGCGGCTGGTATTGCGGCTGCGGCGTTGGCTGGTATTGTGGCTGCGGGCGGGGCGAGATCTGCGGATTGGCCATCGTCGGCGCGTCGGGCGTGGAGTGATACGGGCCAGGTGCGGCGCCAACCGCCGGGGCGGGCGCGGTCGAGCCGCTGGGGGCGGCGACAAACTGGCGGGACTGGGGATTGCTTTGAAGCTGCTCCAGCTCCCGGCGCACCGCCGCCGCCGAGTCCGGACGCTCCTGGGGGCGCAGCGCGGTCAGGCGGGCGATCAGGCTATCGAGGTCTGGCGAGACCCAGCTGGAGCGCTCGCGAACCGAGGGGACCGCAAAACCGCCGGTCAGCCGCTCGCCGGTCAGCAGCACATACATGGTTGCGCCCAGGCTATACAGGTCGGAGCGTGGCTCGGTCTGGCCGCCATACTGCTCGGGCGGCGCATAGCCGGGCGTGCCAAGCTGAACTGTATCCTGATGCTGGCCCTCTTTGAACGAGCGCACAATACCAAAATCGATCAGCATGACCTTGCCCTCGGGCGTGCGCATAATGTTGGAGGGCTTCAGATCGCGAAAGACCAGCGGCGGGTTCTGGCGATGGAGAAAATCCAGCACATTGCACAGCTCAATCGCCCACTCGATGACCTGCTCCTCGCCGAACGGCCCATTGAGCCGCTTCTGCAAGGAGGCCAGCGAGTCGCCGGGGACATAGGCCATCACCAGCACCCAGCCATCGCTGGCCTCGAAATAGTCCAGCACTGGCGTCAGATTGGGGTGGTTGAGGTTGGCCAGGGTGTGCGCTTCACCTTGAAACAGCTGGGCCGAGGCAGCCGCCTCATCCGGGCGCATATGGGCGGTGGCAAAATACTTGATCGCCACCTGTCGTCCGCCCAGCCGGCTATCGGTCGCGAGAAATACCGAGCCAAAGCCACCACTTCCCAGGGGGCGAACAATCGTATATCGACCCTGCAATATATCGCCAACGTGAATCATGGTGTGCCTCAGGTACTAAGTATCAGTGTGCCAGCACGTTTATTAGGGATTAGACTATTTCAATGTCCATACGCTGGTTTAACCTGAAGAGGATGCTAGCGCTGGCTGAGCCTGTCGAAGCCAAAATTTT
>JACCRK010000155.1 GCA_013813565.1 Herpetosiphonaceae bacterium | reverse complement strand
CAGGAGCAGTGTATGTCTTTGGGCGCACCGATTCCCAGGGCATACCTGCCTGGAGCCAGCAGAACTATCTCAAGGCCGCCAACGTCGACGCCAATGATCTCTTTGGCCTGAGGGTAGCCATTGATGTTGATACGATCATTGTCGGCGCTCCTTGGGAGGATAGCGCCTCGGCAGGGGTGAATGGCGATGATGCGGATAATAGTGCGCTGGATGCCGGAGCGGCGTATGTGTTTGCCGATGTCGTCCCGCCGTTGCGCATCTATCTGCCCCTGCTGGTGCGCTAGTCGCCTGGGATGAAAGGTTAACCATATCCATGCCCGGTTGACGAACAACGATGGTTTGTGGTATGACAGTAGGCAATCATAAAGGGGAACACGATGGCTAAATTCATTGCCGACGACAACGTACCAATCACCTACTACGACACCGGCGGGGATAAACCAGCGATTATCTTTATCCACGGCTGGACCAGCGGCGGGGCGCACTGGGGCGGGATTATGCTGGCGCTACGGCCCAAGTTCCGCTGCATCGCCCTCGACCTGCGCGGCCACGGGCGCACGCCAGCCCAGGGCGAGCTGACGATCTCGCGGCTGGCCCGCGATGTCCACGGGCTGATCCAGCACCTCAAGCTGGAGCGGCCGACGATTGTCGGCTGGTCGATGGGTGGGCTGACCACCTTCGAGTACCTGCGCCAGTTCGGCCACGCCCACCTGCGCAGCGTCGTGATCGTCGATCAGACCCCGCGGCTGCGCACCGACGAGCTGTGGTCGATGGGGCTGTTTGGCGCGTACACGCCCGAGCACGTCGACACCTTCCGCGACCTGTTCTCGACCCAGCAGCGGCGGGTGCTGCGGCGCTTCGCGATGGGGATTGTCCACCCGGACCGCCACGTCCTGCGCTTCCTGACCTGGTTCACCTCACCCTACCGCTTCAGCTACAACCGCGCCGCGCTGGTGACGCTGGCCGAGGATATGGCCGAGCTAGACTACCGCGATCTGCTGGCGTCGGTCGATGTGCCGGTGCTGCTGTGCTACGGCGGGGCCAGCTGGCTGTATCCCGGCAAGGTCGGCGAGTATCTCCTGGAGCATCTGCCCAACGCCCAGCTGGTCAAGTTCGAGAAAAGCGGCCACTGCCCGCCCTTCGAGGAGCCGCGCAAGTTCGTCCGCACCCTGCGCACGTTTCTCGCCGCCTGAGATCCATTCCGCTTAAGCCCAAAGGCCAGCCCTGCGTTGATGCAGAGCTGGCCTTTGGTGATTCTGCGCTAAGGCTGCAATGATTTTTACCCTTTTTTAGATATCTTTATGATAGATTGATCCAGAATGGAGGCAGCTATCATGAAGTGGTTACACGCTGGTCTGATTGGAATATTTGCTCTATTAACGATAGTGGGCTGTGGTAAACCTGTGAAGAACCCTGGCGGCTTTACCCATTCAGGGGGCTGGGCCGAAACATTGACCGTTGATCCAGCCGCCCGCATAGGCAAGGATTTTTGGATTACCTATACCGTGAGTGGTGCAGCGGGTGAGATTATTTCAACCACGCTCCAGTTTGATTTGCCACCAACAATGATACTTGTAAGCGGCCCACTAACATACGAGAATCTTAATTTTCAGCAGAACGCTGGCTATAGCGCTAGAATCTGGGTACGAATTGAGAAGTTAGAGGCGCCAATCCTTATTCACGCGCAGGCCAACGGTATATTTCGAAACAATAGCGGGGCTGCATTTGCGGGATCTAGCCGCTACTTGATTCCAGTGGACGGCACGATCATAGCCGATACTGATCTCCCGCAATCAAAAGACGATAGATCGATATTTCCAGGGTCGCCCCCAACAACCCCTCGGATACCGCGTCTACCACGCCAGCCCGATGCTCCTCCACAAGACATTCTCGAATACCCGCTTCCAACTCTAAAGCCGTTCAGATAATAGCCTTAACTTCCAGGTATAGTCGATTAAACCCGAAGGCCAGCCCTGCTTTGAACGCGGGGCTGGCCTTCAATGATTTCAATTCTTCCCTTCGCCGGGGTGCCCTCTGGGCCACGGGGCGGGTACCCGCGTGCGGGTGTGGTGGCGCGGCAGCGCCGGGGAGCGGGCCAGCCCTAGATCTGCTCCAGCACCACGTTGCTCTGGCCCAGCAGGTTGTGGAGGGTGGACATCAGCGGCTCGGCGGGCGTGATGCCGTAGCCGGCCTCCAGCATGACCTGGCCGAGCGAGTAGGGCATATACAGGGTCAGAGTCTGCTCGCCCTGGTAGCCGCGCAGCAGCCGGTCGATCTCCTGCATATGTTTGATGTCGAGATCGAGATCGTCGGTGCGGTTCAGGTAGACGTGCAGGTGAAAGCGCGGGCCGGTCGCGGTCGCTGGCGGCGCATCAACCCCGCTGGCATCGGGTGTCGGCAGGGTCACGCGGCGGCGCGGGCGCGGCACGATCGACACGGCCGCTTGCGGATCGGCGGCCGGGGCGGCGGGGTGGCCGTTGCCATTCCCGTTGCCGTTGGCCGGATAGCTACCGTTGCCATTCCCGTTGCCGTTCGGCGCATAGCTGACGTTGCCATTGCCATTGGCGGTGGGGGCGCGCTGCACCGCCGCCGCCGCGCCGTTGCCGCTCTGAGTCACGGCCCGACCATTGCCATTGCTTACCGCTGCCATCCCAACCTCCTGATAGTCCCAAGTGTCGTCGCCTGGCTCCTCGGGCAGCGGCATCCCGTCGAAGTCGGCGGGCGAAGCGTGCATGTCCGAGGGCTGCGCGTAGGTGTTGGCGACCCGAATCACGCCGGCCGCCGGCAGGCTGGCCGCCGCTGGCTGGCTGGCTGCCTGGCTGACATCGAATGTCGCCACGTTGTCGAGCATGAGCTGGAGCGAGTCGCTGCGCTGATCGACCTTGCCGGTGATCACCAGCACGGCGTCGTCGACCAACAGCTCGCCGTACTGGCTGTAGGTCTTGGGAAAGGCCACAAACTCAATCGAGCCCTCGTAGTCGTCGATCTGGCCGACCAGCATCGCGTCGCCTTTTTTGGTTGTCAGGCGCTTGGTGTGTGACACCATGCCGAGCAGACGCACGCTGGTGCCGATATGCTGCTTGGTGATCTGGCTCAGCGTAATCCGGCCGGGGTCGTGCGGCGCGTTCAGCATCATCTGCATAATCGGGTCTTCAGTGATCGGCATACCCAGCAGCTCTTTTTCCCAGGCCACGTACTCGCGCTTGGCGTCCGGGCCTTCGTCGACCACCGGAAAGACAATTGATGATACCTGCGGAGTGCTGGCCGCCGGCCCGCTGCCGAGCATGTCGAACAGGCTGTTCTGGCCCGACTCGCGGGCCTTCTGGGCCTCGTGGCCGCCAGCGATCGCCCTGTCCAGCACGGCCATTTTCTGGTGGCGCGTGCCTGAGAGAGTGTCCATCGCGCCGCTTTTGACCAGGGCCTCCATCACGCGCTTGTTGACGGCCGTGCGGTCGACGCGGGTGCAGAAATCTTCCAGCGACTTGAACGGGCCATGCTGATCGCGCTCGTTGATAATCGCCAGCACCGGGCCGCTGCCCACATTGCGAATCGCCATCATGCCAAAGCGAATGCCCTGCCGGTTGGTGTAGTCCTTGAACTGGCCCTCGGGCAGCTGCTCGATCGTGAAGCCCTCGCAGGAACAGTTCACGTCGGCGGGCAGCACCGCCACGCCCAGGCGGCCACACTCGGCCACGCTCTTGGCGACATCCTCGATCGCGCCCGAGGCGGCGGTGAGGACCGCGGCCATGTACTCGGTCGGGTAGTTGACCTTGAGCCAGGCGGTCTGGTACGAGAGCAGCCCGTACAGCGTCGAGTGCGGGCGGTTGAACGAGTAGCCGGCGAACGGCTGGATCAGCTCCCAGAGCGTGTCGGCCTGATCTTTGGTCAGGCCGCTGCTGAGACAGCCGTTTTTGAAGCGCGGCTCTTCCTGGGCCATCAGCGCCCGGTCTTTTTTACCGATCGCCTTGAGCACGATGTAGGCGTTGCCGAGGGTGTAGCCGGCGATGGCCTGGAGCAGCTGCATAATCTGCTCCTGGTACACGATGACGCCGTAGGTGTCCTCCAGGATCGGCTTGAGAATCGGGTGGAGATATTTGATGTCTTTGGGATTGTTTTTGTTGTGAATGTAGACCGGGATCTGCTCCAGCGGACCCGGCCGGTACAGCGCGACCATGGCGTACAGGTCGCCCACACGGGTTGGCTTCAGCTCGCGGATGTACTTGGTCATCCCGGCCGACTCAAGCTGGAACACGTTGATCGTATCGCCGTGACTCAGGCTCTCAAACACCTTGGGGTCGTCAATCGGAATCTCGGCCAGCTCAATTGTTTTTCCCGTGGTCGTGGCGATATATTTCAGCGCCTCGGCCACAATCGAGAGGTTGGAAAGCCCCAGGATATCCATCTTGAGCAGGCCCATTTTGGCCAGGGTCGGGCCCTCGAAGGCCGCCATCACGCTGTTGTCGTCCTTGGCGGTGCGCTGGAGCGGAACCAGGTTTTCCAGCGGATAGCGGCTGACGACAACGCCACAGGCGTGGGTGCCGACGCTCTTCATCCGGCCCTCGACCTTTTGGGCCCAGTCCATCAGGTTGCGCAGCTCGGGGTTGCTGTCATAGATCTGGCGCAGCTCGGGGACTTTATCCAGCGCCTTGGCGATAGTCATGCCGACTGGCAGGGCCGGAATCAGCTTGGCGATTCGGTCGACCTCGCTGAGCGGAATCTCTAGCACACGGGCCATATCGCGCAGCGCCGCCTTCGCGCCCAGCGTGCCGTAGGTGATGATCTGGGCGACGTTCTCGCGGCCATACGTGCGCGAGATATAGTCGAGCACCTCGCCCCGGCGGCTATCGGCGAAGTCGGTGTCGATATCGGGCATTTCCAGGCGCTCGGGCGAGAGGAAGCGCTCGAACAGCAGCTTGTTCTCGACCGGGTCCACATCGGTGATCTCGAGGCAGTACAGCACCAGCGACGCGCCGGCCGAGCCACGGGGCAGACACGGGATGCCCTGCGAGCGGGCGAACTTCACGTAGTCCCAGACGATCAGCATGTAGTCCGGGAAGCCGGTCTGGTTGATCACGTCCAGCTCGTACAGCAGGCGGTTGACGTACTCCTCGGTGGGCGCGCCATTGAAGCGGCGCATCAGCCCCTCTTCGCAGATAAACTTCAGGTACGAGGCGGCGTCGTGGCCAGGCGGAATCGCGAAGGCCGGCAGTTCCACGCGGCCGAAATCCAGCTTCAGGTTGCACATGTCGGCGATGCGGCGGGTGTTCTCGATCGGGGCGGTGCCGTAGCGCTTGAAGCGCTGCCACATATCGTCGGCCGAGGAGATGTGATACGTCTCGTCCATGTGGTAGTTTTTGGAGCACAGCTCCTTGAGGGTCAGGTTGAAGCCCATTGCCATGACGTGCTTCTGGGCCTCGACATCCTCGGCGCGGACAAAGTGGGTGTCGTTGGTCGCCACCAGCGGGATCCCCAGCTCCTTGCCGATCCGCACCAGCTCGTCGTTGATCTCCTCCAGCTCGGGGGTGTTGCCGTGCAGCTGCAGCTCAAGGTAGTAGCGGTCGGGGCCGAGCAGGTCGCGGTGCCAGGCGGCGGCCTCGCGGGCCTTATCCTTCTGCTGGTTGGTCAGATGCTGGATCACCTCGCCGGCGATACACGACGAGGTGACGATCACGCCCTCGCTGTACTTGGCCAGCATCTCGCGGTCGATGCGCGGCCGGGCGAAGATGCCTTTGTTGGCCAGGCCGTCAAGATGCGAGCGGGTGGTCAGCTTGACCAGGTTGCGGTAGCCGATCTCGTTCTCGGCCAGCAGCAGCAGGTGATAGTAGTTCTTGCCGCCCTTGGTCATCGGGTCTTTGACCGAGCCGGGGGCCATGTAGGATTCCACGCCGATAATCGGCTTGACCTGGGCTTTTTTGGCGGCGGCGTAGAACTCCATCGCGCCATACATCACGCCGTGGTCGGTAATGGCGATGCTGTCCATCCCCAGCTCGGCCGCCCGCTCGGTAATGGCTTTGGTTGTGGCATAGCCATCAAGCAGGCTGTATTCAGAGTGAACGTGGAGATGAACAAAATCATTCATAGAAATTACCTATGGCTATGGGTTGGTTAACGCGTCTGGCTCAGTAAACGCTTTACAGTTGTAGTGAATACATTGCAGTTTTATAAGCTCTCAGAGGTACATTGGATCAGTGTGGTCGCGCCCGAGTGTCAAATCGTGCTTAAAACAGGTAAATTTTGAGCGTCAAGATTGACGAATCGTGCCTCTGCTCAGGACTTCTTTGCATTATACCATAGGCATCTCGCCAAAACGAGAGGATAAGCTGTGGATAACCTGTAAAACATTATGTCGATCATTTGTGGATAACTGGCACCGACCGTCTGTAGAAAGACTAGGCGCTTTGATGACAAAAGATGGATTGAAGCTGTATGTCAACTGTGCTATGGTCTAAAGTGGAGATGTTAGGAAAAACACAAGGAGTATGACATGGCGAGTTCCTCACCATATGTGGCGACCAATATCAACCAGCGGCTACGTTTTCTACAGTACTTTGCCCTCGCAGTTTGTGGGCTGATGGTGCTGGCGACCCTGCTGCTGATCTTCGCGCCTCTATCCACGATAAGCGGCTGGATCTATGGCGTCGCAGCCATGAGCAGTGCGTTCGTCTGGTGGCTCGGCCGGCGCCAGCGGCTGGTCCCTGGCACCGTTTTGCTGCTGGTGACATTTACCGCGATCAATCTCAATGCGCTGATCCAATCGACCAATATTGCCCAGGATGTGTACGTTGTTCTGCCGTTTCTGCTGCTCCAGATTCCGGCCACTGCGCTGCTGCTCAACGCCCGTTTCTCGCTCATCACCACAGGCTTGATCTTTGTACTCATCGCCGGATCGCTCATGCTCACCATGCAGACGATCGATCGCGGAGTTATTCTCTTTATCACCTCAGTTGTCACCTTGCTGACCGGCGGCATCACCGGGTTGACCATGCGCCAGCTCGAAAACGCGCTGCATACGTCCGAGGCTCAGACCACAATGCTGCGCCAGTCCGAGCACACGCTTCAGCAGCAGGCCCTGGCGCTGAAAGAGCGCACCGCCGAGGCTGAGCAGCGCCAGCAGGAGGCGGCCACCGCCATGCACCAGATGGAGCGCGCCCTGCACGAGCGCGACGATCTGGCGCACTCGCTGCAGGAGGCCACCCTGCCGGTCATGCCGGTCCACAAACAGGTGATTGTGCTGCCGCTGGTTGGCAGTGTCGATAGCACCCGTGCGGTGCAGCTGACCACGACGATTCTGGAAAACGTCAAGCGCAGCAATGCCCGTGCGGTGATTATCGATGTCACCGGCGTTCCGCTGATCGACACCCAGGTCGCCGGGGTGCTGCTCAAATCCGCCGAGGCGGTGCGCCTGCTCGGCGCGACAACGGTGCTGGTGGGAATCCGGCCCGAGGTGGCCCAGACCATCGTTGGGCTTGGGCTCAGCCTCAACAGCCTCACAGTGCGCGCCGATCTGCAAAGCGGCATCCAGGCCGCAATGGAGCTGATCGCGGCCCAGCGGAGTTAGGGCTTTTCACTCTACGAAGATCACGAAGGCCACGAAGCTATGTCAGGTAAGATTGTTTGATCCAAGCTGGATTTTCAAACCTGGAGCGGCGCCAACACCCCCCCGCCCAACAAAAACCCCCGCGCAGCTGCTGCGCGGGGGTTTAGCTTGAGTCACTAGTACCTATTTATACGAACGCATAAACTTTTTGATCATCATACCAACCACCAGGAAATAGGCGCCGACGACCGCGATCCACAGGCTTGGGGCGCTGTCAAAGGCGGAGGTCTCGGGCAGCGTGGTGGCGGGATTGTTGACCTGCACATTGGTGGCGTAGCCGACCATATTCTGCGACTCGGCGTCGGGGGTCTGGAAGACCGTGCCCACCGGCATCGCCAGGGTCAGCGACTCCTGCGAGGTGTTCTCCAGGGTCAGCGTGCCTTTGCCATAGAAATTGTCGGTCAGCGCGCCCAGGTCGACTTTAGCGCCGATTGGCTCCCAGGTGTTCAGGGTCAGCTTGACCTTGTTGTCGCGGACCGCATCGAGGACCGACGTGCCAGCCAGGGCCGGGGCGGCGGTGGTGGCAGCTTTGATCTCGGCGGCCACATCGCCGCTCTGCGGCACGTTTTCGGCCTCGCTCAGCTCCCAGATGGCATACTGCAGCTCACGCGCATCGCTGGTCTGATAGTTTTTGGTCAGACCGTAGTACAGCGCATTTTGAATCTTTGCATCGGCAACGCGGCTGGGGGCGTTGACACTGACAGGAAACTTCTTACCAAAATCCAGACAAAATGCCTCATATGAAACCGATGCTGTGCCGCCTGGTGCCAGGGTGAACGTCTTGGTGGCCGGCAGATCAGTGCTCTGGGCGCTTGACACGCCAGTTCCAACAACCAGGGCCAGCGCTACACACACCCCCAAACGAATAAGTTTTTGCATCTTCGATCTCCTAAATCTAATAAAACACGGCTGCCAGGCCTCTTATCACGCTTGGTCAAATCCCTTTCAGGCACGATGACGCTAGTCGCAGCAAAGCAAGTACTATGCCAGGTAATCAGAAGTACTATGCTATACTTTGCCGATTCTTTGTGATTGAGTGCGCAAATATATGCTCTATCTGACCCTGTTTGGCTCGTGGATTGTCGCCCTGCTGGTGGTGCTGTGGGCGGGCTGGGGACTGACTCAGCTGCTCGCTCCGCCAGCGCTGCGCCCGGTGCAGCCCTTGCTGATGCCCTTTTTTGGCTACGCGCTGGTCTCACTGAGCAGCTACTATCTGCTCTGGATTGGGATTGCGCTGGATTCAGGGCGCTGGATTGTGCTGGCGCTGGCGAGCCTGATCAACGCTCTGGCGTGGTGGACTCGCGGCCGGCGCACCCGTGAGCCGCAGGACTGGGCCGCGGTTGGGCTGGCCGCCGGGCTGGGGCTGGCCGCCGGGATCGTGGCGGTGCTGCCGCTGTTTTTTCACGGCCTGCTGGGGCCGATCGGCGATAGCTGGGATGTGGAGTTCTATCTGCCGCTGGCCACCTACCTGCGCCAGTTTGCCTACGCCGATCTGGGCGCGGCCCTGCCAAACCCGCTGGTCCCGACGATCCAGGTTGACCCAACCTATGCGCGGGCGATCGGCTTCGCCTACTTCCACGGCATCGTCGACAGCTTCGGCGGCTGGGATGCTCTGCGGACCTTTGCGCCGCTGCTGGGCTGGATGCGCGGGCTGGGCGCAGTCGCGGTGTTTCTGCTGGCCCGCTACGGCCTGCAGCTCAGTCGCACCAGCGCCGGGCTGGCCGCCGCCCTGGTTGCGCTCAACGAGCTGCTGCTGTGGGTGCAGTACACCGGGTTCGCCATGCACACAGCGTCGATGGCGCTGGTGCCGATCACGCTGCTGCTGACCATTCTGGCCCTGCGTGATCTCCAGCTGCGCACCACGCTGGCCGCCGCCGGGCTGCTGGCGGGGCTGGCCGCCAACTACCACCCGGCCCTGCTGGGCTACGGGGCGCTGGCGGCCGGCGCCGGGCTGTGGTATCTCCTACGCAGCGAGCGGCGGCTGGCCGTGCTGGGCCATGGCCTGGGCCTGCTGCTGATCGCCGGCAGCCTGACGTTTTTAATCCATCTGCGGGCCGAGCGGGCGTTTTTCAAGGTCTACGAGCAGGGCGCCGCCGCCCTGGGAACGCCTGACTACATTGGCCTGCCCACGCTGCTGGGCCTGACCCCGCTGGCCAGCGCCGCCCTGCCCGCCCCGCCGCCGTGGGGCCGCACGGTGGCCAGCATCTGGCCAGGGGTGATCTGGGCGACCTATGGGCTGGCGCTGCTGCTCAGCGTTGTCTGGCTGCTGCGCGGGCAGGGCGAGCGCGGGCTGGCGGCGACAATGCTCCTGCTGGCGGCGATCTACGCCTTCGGGCTGCGCAAGGTCGTCGGCTACCCCTACGGCCATATGAAAGGGCTGAGCTTTATCTCGTTCCTGCCGCTGACTGTGATCGGTGGCGCCCTGGCCAGCCTGGCGTGGAAAACGGCCGGCGCCCGCCGCTCGCCGCTCAGCATGCTTCAGATGCTGGCCGGCGGGCTGCTGCTGGTGGTGGTTGGCGCAACGGCGTGGAGCTCGTTCAATCTGGTGCGGCGCGAGCCAACCCTGTATGGGCGCGAGCGGCTGCGGCTGCTGGAGCTGACCGCGATCGTGCCCGCCGGAGCGCCGGTGTTCGTCTCGGGCGCCGAGGAGCTGCGCGGGCCGACAATGGGGCTGGCCGCCTATGCCCTGCGCCACAATCCGCTGATCGGACGCACCGCCACCGGCTACACCGTCTACGATCGCCTGCCGGAGGGCGTGATCGCGCCCTACGGCCTACTCGGCCCTAACGATGACCCGACCGCCTGGGGCTTTGCGTCAACGCCGCTCTGGCGCAGCCCAATCGCCGCGCTGTATCCGGCCCCAGATCAACGTTTGGCCCATCTGCACGGCCAGCCGGCCGCCTACACCGCGCCCTACCCCGGCGCCCTCCACGGCAACACGGCGCTGGAGCTGGCGCTGCTTGGCGGTGGTCGCTACCGCACCCTCGATCAGCCGCTGGAGCTGGCGATCGGGGCGGACACGCTCACCGTTGGCGCGCCACCGCCTGAGTCTGCGCCAGCAACACGGGTCGTGCGGCTCCAGGTTGGCGCGCTCAGGGACGCCAGCCTCCAGATCACGGGCGCGGGCATCTCGCAGACGAGCATCCTCACCCCAGGGATGACCGTCGTTGAGACGCCGCCATTTACCGCGCCCACCGTGCTGCACATCCACAGCGATCAGCCGGTGATTCTGCGCTGGGCCGAGCTGTACCCCGCCGCTACGCCAGCGCCGATCCAGCCGGCCACCCTGCTGGTCGGCACCAGCGTCACCC
>JACCRK010000140.1 GCA_013813565.1 Herpetosiphonaceae bacterium | reverse complement strand
GTGGTGCAGGGCCGCAAGCTGACCTCGTACCACTCGATTCAGACCGACCTGAAGAATGCCGGCGCCGACTGGGTTGATGCCGAGGTCGTCACCGACCAGGGCCTGGTGACCAGCCGCCAGCCCAGCGATATCCCGGCCTTCAGCCGCAAATTTATCGAGGAGATCGGCGAGGGCAAGCACGAGCGCACCGTCTAGATGGTCGGGAGCGAGCAAGGAAAACACGGACATAGCGTCCGTGTTTTTTTTGCCTCGGCAATAGCGGCAGATTGAGCGCTGACCGTCAGAGGATTTGCCAGCCCCGGCGCTGGAAACGGGCCCGCACATCTGGCGCATCAACTGTCGCCAGATAATTCGGAGCCTCGTATCCGGCCCGGATTTTTGGCCCTGCACCAATTGGCGATATCAGCGGCTTCCAGAAGTTCCATCCTAGCGCGTAGAGCGAATAGCCATAGCTGGCGAGCAACGTATGGACGGCGCTATCACTGCCACTCAGATCTTCATAGATAATATGCTTGACGCCCTGGCGCTGAAGTAAATTTTTGGCACCTTGCAGAACCTGAAGCTCGTGGCCCTCAACATCGACTTTCATAAGCGTAATATTGGTTGCCCCAAGCATGGCATCGAGTGAGTGTTTTTGAACCGCAATCAGCTTTGCCGCCGAGTCAGGAGCGTCCGTCAGCCGGGCGATCCCGTGATTAGTCTGAAATTGATCGGTATAGGTGAGATAGCTGGCACCACGTGAGTCACTGAGCGCCAGATTGACTGCGATGATCGCGCCGGTGGTCTCGTGCTGCTTAAACCTAGCGACATTCGCTTCGAGCGCCCTGAATAGCGCCGGATGGGGCTCGAAAGCTAAGACCTTGCCGGCTGGGCCAGTTTTGTGGGCCATGATACTGGTGGTATAGCCAATATTCGCCCCAATATCAAGCGCCAGCGCGCCCGGATCCAGCAGGCGCCACAGGGCTTCGCTAACCGTGAGATCATACAATCCATGATGCCAGATCGAGCGGCCAATCACTTCATGGGGATTGACCTCAATGGTCAGGCCCCAGGGCAGCTTAACCTCCGCCCGAAGGATCTGCTGTTGATAGAGCTCGCGGGCCAGACGGAGAAAAATCTGCTGGGGCCTGAATAAAAATTGAGGTTTTGCCAGGGCGGTTAAATTCATCGCTCCATCCTTATCAACCTAGCTTGATCGATTGGCCCAGCCGAGTCGCGTACGTGTCGAGCACCCGCTGAATAACCAAGCGCTCATCAAATTGGCGCTCGGCGCTCCGTCGACCTAAACGGCCAAACGCCTGCCGCAAGGTCGGCGCCGCGATCAGCAGGGCCAGGGCTGCTTGCAAGGCCGCCACATTTTTTACTTCGACCAACAGTCCATTTTCGCCGTGGACAATAATTTCCCGGCAGCCGCGAATATTGCTGGCCACGACCGGAACGCTCATTGCGGCGGCCTCCATCGGTGCAAAGGGCAGCCCTTCACGGTGCGATGGGTGGGCTAGAATATCCATCAGTCCGTACATGGCTGGCATATCATAGCGCACACCCGTAAAGTGGACCCGCTCGCCGATCCCGTACTCCTCAGCTACGGCGGCGGTCAGGCCGTCATTTTTCCCGGCCTCCTCAGGGCCAACGACCAGCAGATGGACCAGCGGGTGCGTTTCGGCGAGGTTTCGCACCGCAGCAAACAGCTCGTGGTAGCCTTTTTCGGCAACTAAGCGTCCAACCGCCCCAATCACCAGCGCTGCTGGCGGAATGCCGAGCGCAGAACGTAGGGCGGCCTGCTCAGCTGGATCGAGCCTGGACCGATCAAAGTGGTCCAGATCAATGCCACCGCCCAGGTACTCAATCTTATCTGGACGACAAATGTTTTCACGGACGGCAGTGCGCGTATCCTCCCGATTGACCGATAGCAGCAGATGCGAGCACCTGGCGGTTATTTTCGCCAGGCTGATGTGTAATAGCCGCTGGCGCGGCGATGATCCTTCGTGAAAATAAAAGCCGTGCAGCGTATGGATCACCACCGGCACGCCCGCCAGCCGCGCCGCTAACGCTGCAACCAGCCCTGGCTTTGGATTATGGGTGTGGACAATGGCTGGCCGAAGGCGCCTGAACAGGCGCACCAGCCGAACCAAGGACACCAGATCGTCGACTGGCGTGATCGCCCTGGTCATCTTGACTGGCGTGACCGGAATTCCAGCTGCCTCGATCGCGCCAATCAGCGCACCTTCCGTGCAGACACCTTCAACGCGATAGCCGGCCGCCTGCAATGCCCGAAGCTGATTGAGCAGCAGAAAGCGGAGTCCCATATCGACGGTGGTGACATGAATAACAAAAGGCTGCATAGTGTTCCTGCTATTTGATCTTGAATCTCCAGCGATACCACCCGTATTCCCAGAGTGACGGATGGGTTCTAAGCTGTGAAGCCAGCGGTGGCGGCGGCGGCGCCAACGTTGTTCCTGCCAGCATATCCCGCAGAATCTGGCGCAAAAGCGGTATCCCCGCGCCAAGCTGGAGCAGCGGATAGGTGACAAATGAATCGGCTGAGCCAGGCTGGATCAGCGCCTGTCCAAGCACTGTCCCGGTATCAATCCCTGGGTCAACCAGATGGATGGTTACCCCGCAGGCGGCCGGATTGTGCTCGACCAAGGCCCAGTAGCCACCATGAACCCCCCGATACAGCGGCGTGATTCCAGCATGCATATTCACAAACGGTGCCGCAATCGCCTCAAGGACCTTTTTGGCGATAATGCGAGTGCCGTTCACGATCACAATATCTGGCTCCAGCGCCTGTAGCAGCGTAATCGTGGCGGGACTGTTGACCGAGTCAACCTTCACAATTTTTTCGGCGGGAATAGCCGCAGCAATGAAATTAAACTGGCGCCAGATTTCAGCAATCCGCGGCCGCGACTGGCGCTTGAGATACGGCACTACCAGCAGCTGAAATAAGATTTGACCAGCGACCTTAGTCAAACCGTGCTTTTTAATCCGCCGCCGGATAAATGTGGCCGGGGGCACGCCATCTTCTAGGATGACGCTGGCTATCTCAAAATCCTGACTCAGCGCATGAAAAAGCAGCCTGGTCGAGACATTGTTTCCGGCCAGCATAACAATCTTATGCTTCACTGTGCGGTTCCCTGTAGCGCTCGGCCAGCTCGCGCATATTGAGGCTCTCCATGGCATAGGTTTGCTGGAGGTAGCGGAAATGTTCAAGGATGCTGCTGAGAAACGCGATATTCTCGGACTGATAGCGGCCAAAGTTATGCGGATGCCACCATAAATGATAGATTTTTCGGGCCTGGGCGGCATAGGTTAAGTCATCAAGAATACGCCTAAGGCGCCGAGCTTCAAACCGCCTCAATCGCGGTGAATACGGGCGCAAAAAGCGGCTGGCCGGAATGTTTAACGGGACTGTCTCGGTTGCTCGAAGGGTGTAGCTGTGATGCGACGAGAGATTAATATAGGCGTCCAGCAGGCGCAATCCGCGCACCAGCCAGGATTGATGCGCGGAGCTGCGGGCAGCGTAAAGCCAGTGCGCTGGATTACCACGGTAGGCTAGAATGCCGAGAGCTTTGCAGATCGATAGATACGCCGGATTGATCTGGTTGCGGGGAAAAACAATGCTCTCTAGGCTGAAATGATATTTTTGGGCGATATCAAGCGCAGCGTGGAGATCGGCGCTAAATGTCTCAGCGGTCTGGCCAGTCTCCAGGCAATAATAATGCGCAAAGGTATGGGTGCTAATCTCCTGATTGGGAAAGGTCGCGATCAGTTCGATCAGCGAGTGGGCAAAGCGCAGGGGATCGGACTGCTCGTCGGCCCCGACGAGCAGCATTTTGGGATACGGTGAAAGCCCGCGATTGTGATAGATCGGCTGGATTGCTGGCAACGCCTGCATCATTTCGCTGCGGGTTTGGCAAAATAGCAGGCCAACGGTGGCCCAGGTAGCATGAATGGTGTACTGCTGAAATAGGGCCAGCAGCGCCGGTACCGCCGAGCGCGCACCAAGTAAGTTCTCGGTATACGCCGCGAGATGGGCGGAATCGTGGACGCCCCAGTAGAGCTCGAAATCCAGCGAGATCACCAATCCGCCTGGGGGCTCCAGGCCATGATCCTGCGGGGTATATCCACGAAATTTGGGCTGCCTGATCTGTTTTACTTCCACTGATCCATCACTCAAACGATTAGACGCCTGCGAGAATTCATAAGGGCTTCGGGGCACTCAGCTCTGGTGAATCCTCGCAGGCTGGCGCAGCGGACGCCCGACCTTTCCGCTCGCGCCAGTAGTACCAGCCCACCCCAGCCAGGATGAAATAGCACGGCCATAGCTGCACCCGGTGGCGATAGGCGGTTCCCAGATTGCCATACTGCGGGGCCGCGGCAATCGTCGCCGCCAGCACATACACCCAGATCAGCGAATTTCGGATCCAGCCGGTCCTCCAGATATGCACTAAGCCAATCAGGGCGAAGATAAACAGCGGATACCACAAAAAAATCGATTCGGGAATAGTCATAAGCTGGGTCAGACTATTGGTAGCCTCCCATGGCCATGGGCGCAAGATGAAGTTTGCCACCGCCAGGGGCGTGTAGGCGAGCAGCCCACCGATCGAGCTGGTATCGATCGTCGTATCAACCGCCGATCCACCGAGCGAAGTTCGTTCACGAGTATTGGTGATTGTGATGGGATTTAATCGTTCTTCGGCAAAATCCAGGCCCAGAAATCCATAGCCGCTGGAAGCGAGCGTCAGGCCAAGCATCAATACACTGATGACACTCACCAGAACTCGATTAATCGGGCGTGTGCTGGTCTGAAAGACCAGAGTAACCGCAATCACAACCGCTAGACCAATTGCCGTCTCTTTACGAATAGTTGTCAGCGCGGCAATGATTAGTCCAATCATTGGCACCCGATAGGCTGACTGCCGTAGCCCTTGCGAGGCGTGCCAGAGCACCTGCATCGAGAGAAATAGCACCAGGCTATCTTTGAGGTTTTGCGAGGTCCAGAATAACATTGATGGCATAAATGCGGTGCATAGCGCCGCAAAACGGGCCACTTTAGTGCCAAAATAATGATTGCTTAGCTTGTAGGTATAGATCACCGCCAGCGCGGCAAAAAAGCAGTTTACGATCTGCATATGAATACTATATGGCCCGAACACAAAGAATACTGTGGTGTTGAGATAGACATAGCCAAATGCCTGGAGGGGGGTGCGGACGATATCCGTGTAGCTCACCCAGCCAAGACGATGCCAGGCCTCGGCAAGCTGCTGACTATCCCCAGCATAGTGAATTCCATCAGGCACTTCAAGCGTTGGCCAGATAATGTATAGCCCAAACGCGATGCAGAGCCGTAGCGCATAGCCTCCGATAAATAGTTTGGCTAGCCACCGCCATTCCTCTGCGTTTGCCAGCAGGTAGGTCCAGAACAACCCTGCGCCCATTAGGACACAGGCAAAGACGAACCCGACCAGATAGTGCGCCTTAATCTGGCCAGTTGCGCCACCAGCCAGCGCCATGATCGGCAGCAGCACCAGCATTCTGATCAGTGGGTTATTCAGTGATTTAATCATACCCTGAATCTCGCTGGTCTCGACATAAGCTCCCCATACAGTGTTTCGAAGGCGCGCGCGGTAGCCGTGATGCTGAACCGTTCGCGAACCCGCTGGTAGCCCGCCTGGCCCATCGCATGGCGTCGCAGCGGATTATCGAGCAACATAATAACAGCATCAGCCAGCGCCTGGGAATCTTGCGGCGGCACCAGCAGCCCCTGCACATCTGCGTCGATAATTTCGCGCAGGGCCGGAATATCGGTCGCGACGATTGGCAGCCCGTAGCCAAGCGCCTCTAGTGGCGCCAGCGGCAGCCCCTCGCACACCGATGGAAAGATAAAGATATCGCTGGCCTGGAGCAGATCCGCGATGTCCGAGCGCATTCCCAGCACCTCAACCTGCCGCTCAAGCTGTAGCAGCGCGACCTGCTCGCGCAGCTCGTGCTCCAGCGGACCGCCCCCAACAATCCGCAGCCGAACATTCGGGTGTCCGGCCAGAATCTGCGGCATGGCATTGATGAGGTACTTGTGGCCTTTTTCAGGAATCGGGCGCCCGACGGTAATCAGTTCGATTGGCTCAGTCGGTCTGGGCAGTCTCGGCGCGGCTGTCACATCCAGTGGTGGAACCACAATCCCGTTGTAGATGGTCCTAAACTGACTGGCTGGCAGCTTGAGCGCAGCGCGCGCCGAGTCGCCAACGTGGTGCGAACATCCGACATAGATGGTCTTGGCGCGCCGGCCGGTCCAGCGATCAACCTGGCGCAGCGCCTCCATTTTCCAGGGATTTTGCTGCGGATTATCCAGATAGGCCGACTGATCATACAGCAGCGAGTGAATCCCGCTGACCACCTGGGGCCGACCGTCCAGCCAGGCCGCCACGCGACCGCTGATATTGGCCGCGTTTAGATTCGTATGCACAATATCGGGCTGCAGGCTGCCGATGACGGTCCGCAGCTTCCCAATCGCCTGTGGCACGCGCCAGGCGCCACTCAGCCCAAGCGTGCCAACGCTAATCGCGGCCTCACGCAGCTGCGGGGCGAAATCCAGCCGATCGTAGAGCGTCACCACCATCGGATGGACCTGATCCCGATCGTGGGCTTGTAGAAGGTTGACCAGCAGGCGCTCGGCCCCGCCACGAATCAGCGAGTTGATAATATGAAGAACGCGGATTGGTGCCATAGCATTGGTTCCTGGGGTCTAGGCAAAGATGCTGAAGCGGAGCCGGCGGGCCAGCGTGGACAGGCGCAGCAGCCGGATGCTATAGTGCGGAATGTTTCGCACGCGCCACCAGGCCTTGATCGCAGTGTCGCGCCGTGAGGGCGGTCGCACCAGCGCTGCCGCGATCTGCTGTTTTTCTTTGGAAAGGGCGGCCCACTTCCTTTGGGTTTGCTGCTGCTGGTGCATCCGAAATGCTACCACGGGTGCGCCATTCAGCCGCGCAAAGCTGGCCCCGCTCAAGGCCGCCCGAATAAAAAAATCGCCATCGGCACACAGCGCATACGTCTCGTCAAATCCATACAGCCGCCCATACAGATCACGGCGGTAGATTGCCGCCGGCTGAATAAAGCCCAGCTCGCCAGCCCGAAACAGCGGCAGGATATGCTGCGGCCTGGCGGCGCTTAGGGAGCACATAAAACGTCCCTGACCATCGACAAAGTCGTGGTGCCCATACACCAGATCGGCCTTGCTTTTCTGGGCCTGCGCCAGCAGCCGCGCATAGCTATCGGTATAGACCCAGTCATCGGAGTTCAGGTAGGTGACCCACTCGGTTGTGCACTGGCGCAGGCCCGTATTGATCGCCTGATACATATTGCCGGGCGTTTCATAGATGCTTGGCACATTCCAGCGCTGACAGATTTCCAGCGTGCTATCCGTCGAGCCGCTATCGACAACCAGGATCTGCACGTCAACATCTTTTTGCATGCGCAGGGAGAGCAACGTCGTGTCCAGCGTCGCGGCGCTATTCAGCGTTGGTACAACGCAGCTAATGGCCGGATTTGGCATTCTAGCCATCCTTTGCGAGGTGCCGCGTCATAAAGAGCAGCTCGCGCTTGATTTTATAGGCGATTCGACCGGCTAAGCTCCGCTTGGTATACAGCAGCTCTTGCATATAGCGATCTTTTGGGCTGTCGGGGTGGATGGCGGCTGGATGGACCAGCGGAAATTGCATTGGCTGTCGGGGTAAGTTCGCCAGAATACTTCGGCCGGTCGTGTGGGTGGCATCGGGCCCATAGCCAATATTCGAGATTAAATTAACGTTGGGCTTGATCGTCAGCAGTTGGTAGCGCAGGCAGGCTAAGATCCACTGATAGTCCCAGGCATACAGCTGCTGGCTGTCCAGCCGCCTCCAGGTATATTCCCAGAACTGGCGCTCGCCCCGCTTGCTGAATAGCTGGAGCTGCTGATCGCGCGACTCGCTGGCCGCCCAGTCTGTAAGATCGCCATCGTAGTGCTGCCACGCTCGCCGCCAGGTTGCCCAGCCACAAATGTTGGCGTAGCGCGAGAAATGGTAGCTCGCCCGATCCCTGGTTGGCTTGTAGTGATAGTTGCTGCCGCAGATCTGGGCGATCTGCGGATTATCGCGGTAGCGCTCCAGCAGCTCGGCGCAAAAGCGAAAGAAGCTTGGGTGCGGCAGGACGTCATCTTCCAGGATAATCGCCTCCTCGACGCACTCGAACAGCCACTTAAACCCGCTCCTGGCGCGGACGACGCCAGCGTGCCCCAGATTGACCTCCGCATAGTTGGTCTGCACGGTGCAGGGCCAGTCGACCTGGCTGACAATCTGGCGCACCTCCGCACAGCGGGCCAGATCGGCGGGGTGATCAGGGCGCGGGCCGTCGGCAATAATCAACAGGTGGGTGGGCCTGGCCCGCGCCACTGCCGCAAAGATCTGGCGGGTGGTCTCAGGGCGATTAAATACCAGCAGCGCGACTGGAGTTTGGAGCGCTGAGTCTATCTCCGCAGTTCCCATATCACCACACTTTTGGAAAAATAAGGGCTTTCGTCAGCATGCGGCCGGTTTTTTGTAAAGGTTTGTACAGAAAGCAGGAAATGTAGGCCGCAAAAGCGTAGGCGACACACGAGGCGATCACGGCGCCCATGCCTTGATAGGCTGGGATAAGTAGCAGATTTAAGCCAATATTGATGATACTTGATCCAAAAACAATCACCAGTAATACTTTACTCATATTGAAGGTGTTCAAAAATACCGTCCGGGCCACGCCCAGGTTGGTAAACAGCACCGACCAGATGAGAAGTGCCAGCATCGGCGCAGCCCGCGCGTAGGTATCACCAAACAGCAGCAGCACAATTGGCCGGGCCAGAATACTGACGCTGGCGGCGATCCCATAGCCTAGAAAGGTCATCCAGTTATAAAATTTTTGTAATCTGGCATACAACAGCGCATCGCTGATTTGTTTTGATGCAATAATAATTGGAAAGACCGAGGAAGCAATTGCCACCGGAATAAAATACCATATCTCAACCAGCCGTACAGCGACTGCGTAGATCCCGACCTCCTGCTCCCCAATCATCTCCCCAAGCATAATCTGATCAATCCGCATATAGATCATAATCATGATACTGGACAGCATTAGTGGTGTGCTATCCAGCAGCAGCTTTTTCGCCTGAGCCCGGTTCACGTGCCACTGGCTGAGCCGATAGCCAGCCCGCGTATAGACAATAACTAAGCCCACTGCACCTAACGCTACTTCGACTAGCCCGATCCACGCAAACGCCAGCAGCGGGGCATGGAGCGCGATCAGGAGGACCTTTAGGCCGGTAACCACGGTAAACGCCCCATTTTTAGCATAGACCACATACTTCGACTTAACCTGTGACTGAAACCAAAGATCAATCGTGTCAAAGGCCTGTAGAATCATTGCGGCGGCGGTAACGCCAACTAGCCAGTGCATGAAGCTGTCCTGAGGCCGCAGCAGCATAACCGCAATCAGCGTGATCGTGAAGGTGACTATGCCACTAATCACCTTAAGCACAAAGGCTGTGCCAAGAATTTCCTCGCGCTGAGCTGGGCTGCGGACGATATCTCGAATAACGATCGCATCCAGGCCGAGCGTCGCAAACGCGCTGAAAAGCGCCACAAAGGCCAGCGCATAGTTATATAATCCAAACTGCTGTGGCCCCAGGTAGCGCGCGATCCAGATGCTCACAAATAAACTAACCACCATGCGCAGAATCCGGTCGATAAAGAGCCAGCTAATATTTGCCAGGATCGTGTGCAGGTTCGCCCGCCCAGCGACCATCTTGCGCAAGCGTAGCGGTAGAAGCTGCCATAAAAAATTATTCATTGGCGTTGTTCACGATCGCCGAGCTCTAAAATCCACAGATGGCGTTTGCCGGCTGGCAATGGTGGATTCGCGCCCTTCGGGAAATGTAACTGCTGGCTGGTACCCGATCAGCGACTGTGCGGCTTCAATCGAGGCCAATGAATGCCGGACAGCGCCCGCCTGTAAAATATTAAAGGTGCCAGCCACCAGAAAACGCTTTGCCATGGCTTAGTCTCCCAATCGCGCCAGCGCTGTGCGGCTGCCTTCATGGTCAGGGTCGATCCGTAATGCGGCCTGATAGGCGCTGCGAGCAGCGCTGGGTTGATCGGCTATTTCGTAGGTTTCCCCAAGCACAACATAGTACGCAATGCTGTGTTCGGCATCAAGCGTTGTCGCTGTTTCAAGCGCGGCCAGCGCCGCATCCAGGTTGCCCTGCGACCGATAGATGAGTCCCAGCTGAAACCATGCCAGCGAATTGGTTGGACTAAGCGCGGTAACTGCCTGGAGGTCGGCCAGCGCTAGCTCAGGCAGCTGCCGGCTTCCGTAGGCTTCCGAACGGCGCTGCAGCCACTGTGGGTCGTTAGGCAGCATGGCCAGGACCTGGGTTGTGTAGCTGACAACCGTCTGCCAGCTCAAGGTATCGACGGCTCTACCGCGCAGAACAACATAGCGTTGATCAAGCGCGACCGCATCCTGGGGGTCCAGGGCCAGAATAAGCTGATTGATCTGGTCTGCATAGGCGTAGTCTTGCACATACCAGGCATCAAAACGAATGCGATGCAGGGCTTGCAGCGGGTCGCGCATGGTGCGGAGCAGCGCCAGCGCGGCGGTTTGGTCGCCGCTGCGATCATGGGTCAGCGCCAGGGCCAGCCGAGCCACCTGCGAAGCGGGGCTGCGCTCAAGCGCCCGTCGATAGGCCGTTCGCGCCGCCGCCAGATCGGCCTGACTTTCCGCCAGCTGCCCGGCCAGAAATGACGCTCGTCCATCGACAGCATACGGATCAAGCGCGCTGAGCAAGTGCTGGGCGCGTTCTATCTCGCCCTGCCAGCGCAAGGCCACCACCTGATCCAGCGCCGCCGGAATGGTATTGCTGCTGCGCCACTGCTCCAGCGCGGCGGCGGTGTCGCCGGCCTGCCACAGCTGCCAGCCTTTGGCCCACTGGCCCTGGACCGCCAGCCGTTCGGGCGAATTGCTCGGGTGAAGTGGCGGAACTGCTGATTGGAGCTGCAATCCGGAGCTGGCCTGGATCGTCCATTCAGTGTCGTGCCACAGGTCACTCTGCACGTTCAGCGACTGACTGGCGGCTGAACGCACATTCAGGGTGAACGGTCGCGCCAGCGTGCCGGCCTGTTTTTGTACCACTAGCCGATACTGACCCGCCGCTGCCGCAACCTGCGGGCGATAGCGCAGCGTAACTGTGCGAGTCTGGCCTGGGTAGACCAGGAGATAAAACCCAACCACGCTATGCTGATCCTCAAAGGCTGGCTCAAGCGCGGTGTCGGCTCCGGCCAGGCTCAGCGGCGCAGCGTTTGGCGGCAGATAGACCCGCACATAGGTACCGTAGCACCCGGCCACCCGCTCCTGCTGGCGCTTTTGCACATTGTAGCAATACCCATAGACCTGATGCTGCGTCTGCTCAGCGCCCCAGTCATCGTAGCGATTGCTGTAGGTGATCGTCAGGGTGTTGGTGATCGCGCTGCCGGCCGCGTCCAGCTGCACGTCCAGCCCAAGCTGCTGGTCGATAAAAGCCTGGACATCGCTATAGGCTAAATCGGCATCAACGACCTGGAGATAATCTGCCGTGGTTGTGCGAAGTGCGCCATCCCAGCCCTGCGCCGCAAAAACCCCGTGTGCCGCTGGGTCATGCAGGTAGACACTGATATGACGGGCCGCCAGGGATCGGCTGAGTGCGGCGCCAAGTCGCGGTAGCTCAGCTGGCGTCGCTGTTTGAATGCGCCCAAGGCTGGCGGCGAACAGCGCGCCCAGAAACGCTTTGTTTGAGGTTGTGGCGCTGCCCTGCGGCTCATAAAAGGTGTAAATACTTTCCAGCGTGGCGGTGGCGGTGATCAGGCCATAGCCCGGAACATCCAGCGTCTCAAAGACACCCAGAAACTCCTGCAGCGCATAGAGATCAACCGCGACAACGCCATCAACCGGCGCACCATCGTTTAGCTCCCAGAATGTCTCGAGCGTGCGCGCCGAGCGCTCCCAGTCAGGCCACCAGTTAGCATCACGGAGCAGCCACTGCGAGCCGCGTAGATACTCCGCGTACGGCTGGGGGAACTCCGATCCAGCCGGCGCGGGCACATTCAGCGATCCGCTGTTGCGGTAATCGAGCTGCTGTGGTTTCGCGTTGCCAACTGTGAGCGTGGCGATACTGCCGATAAAGCCACCAGTTGGGCGTAGCTCGAATGGATTCTGGGCCGCCACCAGCAGCGTTGTCGGGCGATCCAGACCAAGCAGTACGGGCGTGGCTGGCCAGAGCGTCGCCAGTAGATCGAGGCTTGTCCGCGCATCAGGCAGCAGCGTGTTCAGCCGCTGAAGCTGCTGGCTGAAGGGCGCCAGAGGACCACTCTGGAGGGTGGCTGGTGGAACTGTCTGCCAGGCGATGTCGAGGTGGGTCAGCGCCGCTTGCAGGCGGCTCCAATCTGGCGGCTGCGCCGAGAGCGCCTGAATAGCGCGGCCGAGACGCTGATCAGCGGGGACATCCAGGGCTACAAAGGCTGGTGCCAGCAGATCGCAGGCCGCCGCGCTGAGATTGGCCCCGGCGGCCCCGACATCGGTCAGCGCTGGCAAACCTGCGAGAGTCGCGCCGTAGCGTGGCAGCCAGCCCAGCTGGCGCAGGAGCGGTGTTGCCGGCAGCAGCACGGTGCGCAGACGGCGCGCCGCAGCGCCAGCCGCCCGACCCTCGGCGCATGCCACGCCGGCATATGTGGCGTTGAGTGGGGATTGTTGGGCGGCGGCCTGGGCAGCCCGGAGATGATTGTAGGCGGATGAGGCAAGCCAGACGGCGCTGCCAACCCAGCCGCCGACCAGCACCAGCATAATCCCAAGCCCCCAGAGAAATCGCCGCCAGCGGCGACGCGAGCGGCGATGAACAGCTGGTGAATTATTCAGCGCGATCATCTGGCAGAACACCATCAGCAACCTGGATCTGTTCAGCGTCAGCGCCGTTCCCGTTGCTGTGATGGCCGATTCCACTGCCATTGGTGTGGCTCTTGCCGCTGACTGGTGTCACGGAAACCTTGTTACGGCTCCACAGCGTCCACCAACGCCGTGGCGAAGCCTCGCTGGCGCGCTGATCATAGTAGTAGGTGTAATAGGCGTAGTAGCCCTCAGCGCGCTGATCGAGTTTATTCACTGCGATACCAATGATCTTAGCGCCCACGGTCTCCAGGGCCAGCCGGCTGCGGACGAGCATATCGCGGCGGGTGCGTTTGCCCTCGGCGACCAACAGAACTCCATCGGTTCGTGGAGCCAGCGCCAGCGGGTCGGTCACGGTTAGCACCGGCGGCGTATCGAAAAGCACCCAATCATACTCTTGCTGAAACAGCCAGATCAACATCTCCATGCGTTTGCTGCTTAGCAGTTCCGACGGATTAGGTGGCTGCGGCCCACTAGGCACCACCCACAGCGTTGGCGTAATTTGACGTATTGCCAGACTTGCCATCGCCGCATCATCAGCATTAGTCAGCAAATTGGTCAGGCCATATTCGTTGCTGAGCTCAAAGATCCGATGGATCATTGGCTTGCGCAGATCGGCATCAATTAAAATAACCCGCTGCCCGGATTGGGACAGCGTCCAGGCCAAATTGGCGACCACGGTGCTTTTACCTTCCTCTGGCTGGGCGCTGGTCACAATAATAGTTCGGGTTTTGGCATCAATATTCGAGAATTGCATGTTCGTGCGCAAGGTCCGAAAGCTTTCGGCTGCCGGGGACCGTGGCTCCAGCTTGGTCATCAAACGGAGCGGCGCCTGGGTAACCTTGGGCTGTTTGATAATTGCTGCTAACAAGGGTGCGCCCACCGCATCGACGGCTTCATCGGGAGACTTGATCGTATCGTCAAGATATTCAAGACCAACAATAAACCCCAAGGATAGCATGAGCCCAACCAGGCCCGCCAGAATACCACTCTGCACCGGGTAGGGCGCAATTGGGGTTGGCTGAGCAATCGCCGGCTCAATCACGCTGATTGTGTTGGACCGATTGCCCAGCACAGTGCTGTATAACGTACTCAAGATCTGGCGGTTCTCGGATTGCAGCTGTTGATTGAGCTGTAAACGAGAAATTAATCCCGCCACCTCAGGCTTATCGGCGCCAATTTCCTCGACCTGCTGCTTCAGGGCTGTGATATCGGCATCAGCTTCGTTGATTTGCTGTTTCAGAGTGGAGATTTGGGCTTGAACTTCAGCTAAAATCTGCGCTTCGGCACTTTGCGGACCCGAGGGACTGAGAAGAATAAGCTGGGCGGCAATGGCATTCGCAATATCAGCCGCCTGCTGTGGATTATTGGCTTCAACCGCAATATCTAAAAATTCAGTCTCTGGCACTGGTCGCGCAATAATGCGGGCGTGACTGAGCAGTCCCGGCGTACCGAGCTGGCTTTCCACGCCCTGGGCAACCGAGCGGCTCTGGGCCAGCTGCACATAGGTTGACACCAGCCGCTCACTGGCGACCAGGCTGCCATAATCAGGATTAACGCTCTGCAATGTCTGACCAACGATCACCCGGACTGAACTTTCATATACCGGTGCGCCCTGGTTGCTGACCAGATAGCCAGCCGCTCCACTTAACAGGGGGGCAAGGATCAAAAGCCACACCCAGCGTCGCAGAGCCAGAAAATAACGCCGAAATTCCACAAGCATCCCCGTTCAGTAGTTATGGCTTGACCGGTTGGCGGGCTTTGAACAGGGCACTAATCCCCAGTACGAATAAAACTAATCCACTACCAATCAGCCCTGGATTGGGTTGGGATAAGCTGCCTGTGTTCGGCAAGCCCGTTGGCGGGGACTGCCCGACACTAATGGCAACCGGGTTGCTGACAACCGTGCCGGTACCGGCTGAACCACTGTCGGCGGTGATACTAGCAACATTGACACCACTATCGCCGCCCTGGGCGGTTGATCGAATGCGCACAACGATCGTAACCGTGACAGTCTCGCCTGGCTCAAGCGTGCCAATCTCAACCCGTGCTTCCTGGCCGCTAAATGAGGCAGTGCCTTTGGTGCTGGAGACCGAAACAATCTCTAGAAAATCCAAAATACGGTCATTAAAGACCACATTGGTCTGGGGTGACGAGTCATTATTGCGAATCTGGATTGAGAACGTCAGGAGATCGTCCGGCTGCCCAGTGGATGGATTGACCGCCTTGGTGACGGAAATTGGGTTGATAACCTCTCCCGGCGTGGGAGTTGGCCCGGCAGTCTGTCCATACGCCCGCCCCCAAGTCCCACCCCAACCGACAACAATCAGGCTAAAACCAACTATACAAAGTAGAGAGCTGAGCTGCTTTTTTGATAAACGCATCGGATTGCTCCTTCGACACCATAGTGGGTTGGTACAAGGGCCTAAGAATATCTCTCTTAGAGATCAATTATTTTTTACGCCCGAACAAACCACGCTTGGGCTTTTCCTGATTTAACTCAGCGCGTAAAGCACTAAAGTCTTCGGGGTGTGCGGCTGGACCGCGCTCACCTAAATCGACAACTGTATCGGTGGCTGACGGCGCCCCATCATCAACTAACCAGGGGGGCAGCACCTCGACCCCAAACTCTTCCGGCGAGGGTTGCGCCAAACCCTCGCTTTCCATATCTGCGCGGAGCCAGTCGGGAATCTCCGGGTTTGGTCGATCGGGCAAGCTGGTGGTTGCATCTGGCTCAAATGAAGGTGCGGGTGCAGCTGGAATATCGGCCAGGGCGCTGCTTGACGGCGTCACTTGATACGGATTACTGGTGCCAACTGCGCCAAGCTGCGCTAACCAGGCCCAGACCTGGCTGCGGCGCACATCAGCAGTATCGGCAAGTGGCAGCGGCCGGCCACGGGCATCAATGACGACACCAAGCGTGCTGCCGTGGATGGCGGCAATGTCGGATTGAACTTCAGCGCCTGGCTCGTTGGCGCCGATGCGTACGCTGCGGGCCGGGCGCAGGCGCAACGTTCCGCGACGACCAACCGGTAGGGGCAGACGTCGGACTTCACCATGCAAAACTTGAATGGTAATTGGGGTGCCGCCAACCGGAGTGAGCTCAGCTTCGACCGCCAGCTCACCGGGCTTGCCACTTCCACCAGGGATGATACAGCTGGCCAGCGGCCCATTCCGCAGAGCGTCTTGCTCTAATAAACAGAAGGTCGCATCCTGATGCTGCCAGATCAATGCTCCACAGATCGGCAGCAAGTTGTCCCAGTCGAGATACACGTCGGTCAGCAATAAAGTATTGGTGCTATCGGGCTGTAGCACATCCAGCAGGATCAACAGCGCTTCGCTGGGGTGCGCCACGTGGGTCAGCACGCCGCCGCCAGCAATAATTAAGTCATAGGTTAAGCTAGGGCGCTCATCGCGGAGACAGAGCATCGCACTGCGCAGCGCCTCACGCGCAATGGCGTGCTCAATCAGCATATCTTCATGGGTGATGGGGATAATTTGTGGGCGCAGGAGCTTGTTGAGGATGTGCTCGCGCACCGCCTGATCGGATATTTCGAAGGGGATCCAGCGACTGATCGCCTGGGGACCGACGCGGTCCAGAACCCCGCCTGCGCCGTAGGCAGTGCCGCAGTTTGTCTCCAGCCCAACATTAACCATGCTGCCATCCGAAGCATAGCAGGCGGTCGTCATCGATCCAACATCGACAACCAGAACCTGGCGCTGGTGATGCTGGCTCAAGAAGCGAACCAGCGGGAAGTATCCATCGGTGGTGGCGCGAAATGAATTCGCGCTCAGCGAGCGGAGTCGGTTGGCCCCTGGCAGATTAGAGAGCATCCGATCGGTGTAGAGGCGGGCGAGCTCCAGCCGGGCAGGCGTTAGCTGTTCATTCTCCAGCGTTGGCCGCACATTGGCGGTCGGGGTGATCGGCACAATCGTTGAGAGGGCGGCTTCAACTCCGCTATAGGCGCTGCTGTTGCCGGCAAAGATAACGTGAGCAAATTCACTGCCCGAGCTTTGTTCGTTACGCAGCACGGTGAATGCCAGCATGTGGGCCAGCCGCTCCAGCGGCGCTGCGTTGCCGCCCTCAACCCCGCCGGCGATCAAGACAGTGGAAGCTGGCAGCTTGGCCAGCTTCGCCAGTTGATAGTCAATCCAGCTTTCGCCTTCACCTAGCCCCGGATCATCTTGCTCATCCAGGGTAACGCTGCCCAGGATGGTGGTATAGGTTGAGCGAGCCACCCGGCGTAAACTGGCGGCGGTGGTATCGTTGGAGATCGCCGCCAGCACAATCGGTAAGGTGCCAGCCGCACTACTGACTACCACAATCGCATCGACCCCTGAGCCATCGGCGCGCTGGGGCATGATCGGGGTTTCATCGTGGGCAATTGGCTGCCCAATAATCTGTTCTATATCCCGGATTGCCGCAAGTGCCCCCAGCCAGGCATCGGCAACTGGCGGCTCAAGAGTTGAAAGCGCTTCGCTGCGCGCCACCGCCCGGTACTCACCAGCAACCTGATCGAGCAAAACAACATGGGTATACAGTGTACCAATATCAATAACGAGCAAGGCGGAGGGATCGCGGGCCATAGGAGTTCCTTCGGACGGCGGCTTGGTCTAGCCAAGACCAAACTGGCGCGACAAAAACAGAATTCGATCGATCAAAGCCGTCTGGTAGGTGATCAAGGCTCCGGCAAAAACGATGCCGAGGCTCACAATCAGCCACCAGCGCCCGATCCGCGCTAAACCCCGGCCCATTGGCTGAGCATCTGGAGTGGTTTGGCGCGTAAAATTAAACGATAGCAGAACCAGCATTAGTCCAATCAGCAGAACAACTCGCCCAATGCTGACGCTGATATCTGGCTCACTGGTAAGTTGGCTGACCGAGAACAATGATATCTGTAGCTGGGGCAGTAATGTCCCCCGCAGGGTCCCGGCAATCGCCAGGGCAGCGGCGACACAGAAGAGCAGCGCTAAGGGTATATTTGCCGTCCAGGAGAACTGCTGGCTCCCTAGTCGGGTGAACAGCAGCAGCCCCAGGATCACTGGAATGGCTAAAAAAAGGTCGCCCTTCTGAACCGCATCGCTGACATTTTTTCCCAGCACATCAGTGACGATAATTGTCGCCGTGTAGCCTAAGCTCAATCCAACAAACAGGTACTGACTCAAGCGGAACACTGGATTATCGCCAAAGGCGCGGCTTAAAACAATCAGTGTTAACGCTACCGCAATCCACGGCCATACTGCACTCATCAGCCGTTCCCCTTTTGGCGCATCCGCCGCCGAATACCAACTATTCCACCACCAAGGAGCAGCCCAACAAGCATAATGCTGCTCAGACTAATTGCATTGAGCGGAGTCCGATCGAGCGGTTTGATATCGCGTAACGCTGCATAACTTTGGGCGCCCGCTAATCCGACCAGTGGATAAAAGTCGGCTTTGATCTGAATGGCGGGCTGAATCAGCGGCGCGGTCTCATTGGTCGTGAGGAAGGCGATCGGTAATTCTTTGTAGACGGGCCAGACCTGCTCGACCCACGCTTGAACATCGCCTGGCTCGTCAGCAATCACAACCACCAGATCGAAATTTTCGATATCACTGATGATGGCACTATTGAATTGTAAATTCGAATTGAGCTTCGACATCACGCCCAGCAGATCAACATTGTTGTTGGGGTTTTGCAGGATGAGCTCTTCACTAATAAGTTGACGTGGATCGTTCGCTAATCGGCGCAGCGCTGTAGCTCCTCCCGAGACATAGCCAAGGTTGAGATAGTGCTTGCCAGGGGTATAATCAGGCGTGTTGGCAAAAAGCTGTTCGCGATTCGCTGCCGCCAGCGCGCCTTCAATATCGGTCGAAAGGAGGATGGTCGGAATCCGCCGGTCAACAATATGGTCAACAACCGATCTTTCCAGATTGGCAATCTCAGCACTGCGGCGTACATTGGCCTCGTAGGCGATCAGCACCCGGCTATCGGGGGTCAGAGTTTCGATATAGTTGTACAGATCGGCGGTTTCCCCGCCTAAATGACTGTTGGTGCCACCGAGATTCAGGTTCGGTACAAACAGTGACGCCAGAATAGCACTTAACAGCAACAGCGCAATAATCCGCTCGCTCCCAATCTTCTGCCACCAGCGTGTAGGTGCAGCGGCGGGTGTTGGCTGCGGCGCGGGCAATGGCTGCATCACCAGCTCGTGAAGCAGCGCCACGGCAGCGACACGTTCGGGCGAGCGTTCCATTG
>JACCRK010000127.1 GCA_013813565.1 Herpetosiphonaceae bacterium | reverse complement strand
GGCTCAACGCCGTGCTCGATCAGGTACTTGCCCGCCGGGCTGTTGACCGCGATCGAGCCGGCCGGTGAGATGTGGTCGGTGGTCACCGAGTCGCCCAGCAGCGCCAGCACCCGTGCGCCGGTGATGTCGCCGATCGGCGCCGGCGTGGGCGTCAGGTTCTGGAAGAACGGCGGGTGCTGGATGTAGGTCGAGTCGGCGTTCCAGTCGTAGATCTTGCCCTCGGGAATGGCGATGCGGTTCCACGATTCGTTGCCCTCGGCCACGTTCGCGTACTGCTCGGTGAACATCTCCGGCAGCACCGCCTGATGGATCGCGTCGCGGATCTCCGCCTGGGTCGGCCAGATATCGCGGAGGTAGACCGGGTTGCCGTCGCTGCCGGTGCCGAGCGATTCGGTGGCCAGGTCGATATCGACCGTGCCCGCCAGCGCGTAGGCCACCACCAGCGGCGGCGACATCAGGTAGCTGGCCTTGACCAGCGGGTTGATCCGGCCCTCGAAGTTGCGGTTGCCGCTGAGCACGGCGGCGGCGACCAGCTCGCCCTCCTGGACGGCGGCGGCGACTGGCTCGGGCAGCGGGCCGCTGTTCCCGATACAGCTGGTACATCCGTACCCTACGGTATGGAAGCCCAGCGACTCCAGCGCGGGCATCAGGTTGGCCTGCTCGAGGTAGCTGGTGACGACGCGGGAGCCGGGCGCGAGGCTGGTTTTGACGTGGCTGGCCACCTTCAGGCCGCGCTCCTGGGCCTTCTTGGCCAGCAGACCGGCGCCCAGCATCACCGAGGGATTCGAGGTATTGGTGCAGCTGGTGATCGCGGCGATCACGACGGCGCCGTGGGTAATGGTTGATGAGTGGCCGTTATCTTTGACTGTGGCCGTGCGGGCGACCGCCTCCGGCTTGAGCGCAAAGCCGCGCTCGGCGATGGGGGCGACCAGCGAGTGCTCGAAGGCGGCCTTGTTCGCGTTCAGCTGCACCCGATCCTGCGGGCGCTTGGGGCCGGCGACGCTCGGCACAACCGTGCTCAGATCGAGGTGCAGCGTGTCGCTGTACTCGGACTCGGGCGAGTTGGCGTCGAGGAACAATCCCTGGGCCTTGCAGTAGGCCTCGACCAGCGCCACCTGCTCGGCCGGGCGGCCAGTTGAGCGCAGATAGTTCAGCGTCTCGGCATCAACCGGGAAGAAACCCATGGTTGCGCCGTACTCCGGGGCCATATTGGCGATCGTGGCGCGGTCCGCGAGGGCCATGTTGGCGATGCCAGGGCCGTAGAACTCGACGAACTTGCCGACCACACCCTTCTTGCGCAGGATCTCGGTGATGGTCAGCGCCAGGTCGGTGGCGGTGGCGCCCTCGGGCAGCTGGCCCGAGACCTTGAAGCCGATCACCTCGGGCATCAGCATGTAGATTGGCTGGCCCAGCATAACCGCCTCGGCCTCAATCCCGCCGACGCCCCAGCCCAGCACGCCCAGGCCGTTGATCATCGTGGTGTGCGAGTCGGTGCCGACCAGCGAGTCGGGCAGCGCCACGACCTCGCCCTGTTCGGTGTACACTTGCACCACTTTGGCGAGATACTCCAGGTTGACCTGGTGGACGATGCCGGTCTCGGGCGGCACGACGCTGAAGTTATCGAAGGCCTTCTGGCCCCACTTCAGGAACTCGTAGCGCTCGACGTTGCGCTCGAACTCACGCTCGGCGTTGTAGAACAGCGCCATCTTGGAGCCGAACTGATCCACCTGCACCGGGTGGTCGATCACCAGATCGACCGGGACCAGCGGGTTGATCACCTGGGGGTCGCCGCCGAGCTGGGCCATCGCCGAGCGCATCGCGGCCAGGTCGACTACCGCCGGCACGCCGGTGAAGTCCTGCAAAATCACCCGGGCGGGCTTGAAGGGCACTTCGATTGGCTCGGGCTTGGCGGCGTTCCAGCGGGCCATGTTCTCGACATCCGCCCTGGTGACGGCGAAGCCGTCGTTGTTGCGCAGCATCGCTTCAAGCAAAATCTTGATCGAGAAGGGCAGCTTGGAGACCGCCGCAATGCCGTCTTCTTCCAGCTTGTTTAAGCGATAATAGACCAGCGAGCGGCCGCCGACTTCAAGGGTTGCCTTGGCCCCAAAGTCATCCTGTCGTTTGTGCGTCATCGCGTCCTCACTTTATACGAATCTGTTTGATCTGGTTGCATGGTACTCGTCTGGTTTATTTCGTGCAACTAGAGACGGCTTTGAGCAGTCATAGATTTTATCTATGACAGAAAATTGTTTGATAGTATATATCACTGAATCGAAGGAGCTTGCAATGCACCCCGAAACCATCGCCGTCCACGCCGGACGCCACGCTGACCCGGCCACCGGGGCGGTCACCCCGCCGATCTACCTCTCGACCACCTTCGAGCGGGCGCCGGACGGCGAGTACCCGCAGGGCTTTATGTACGCCCGCAACACCAACCCGACCCGCCAGGCCCTGGAGGAGTGTCTGGCGGCGCTGGAGGGCGGCGTGGACGCGGCGACATTTTCGTCGGGCTCGGCGGCAATTATGAGCGTGTTCCAGTGCCTCAGCCCCGGCGATCACGTTGTGGCCCCGCTGGAGGCCTACACCGGCACGACCAAGCTGCTGCGCGAGCTGTTCACGCCGTGGGGCCTGCGGGCGTCGTTCGTGGATATGGGCGACCTGGCGGCGGTTGAGGCGGCGCTGGAGCCAACGACAAAGCTGGTGTGGATCGAGACACCCGCCAATCCGCGGCTCGGCATCACCGACGTTGCGGCGGTCAGCGCGCTGGCCCACGGCATCGGGGCGCTGGCGGCCTGCGACAACACCTTTGCCACCCCGCTCGGCCAGCGGCCCCTGACGCTCGGCGCCGATCTGGTGATGCACGCGACGACCAAATATCTCGGCGGGCACAGCGATGTGCTTGGCGGCGCCCTGGTCGCCCGCGAGGCCACGCCGCTGTGGGAGAAGATTCGCGCCCTGCAGATTATGGGCGGCGCGGTGCCGTCGCCGTTTGAGTGCTGGCTGGTGCTGCGCGGCGTCCAGTCGCTGCCCTACCGCATGCGCGGCCACAGCGCCAACGCCACCGCCGTGGCCCAGTTTCTCAGCGAACACCCGGCGGTCGCCACGGTCTACTATCCCGGCCTGCCAACCCACCCCGGCCACGCGATCGCGGCCCGCCAGATGCAGCAGTTTGGCGGCATGTTGTCGTTTCAGGTGCGCGGCGATCTGGCCGCCGCAATGCAGGTGGCGGCCCGCGTCAGGCTGTGGACCCGCGCCACCAGCCTCGGCGGGCCGGAGAGCCTGATCGAGCACCGCGCCTCGATTGAGGGACCCGGCACCCGCACCCCGGATAACCTGCTGCGCCTCTCGGTCGGCCTGGAGCACCCGGACGACCTGATCGCCGACCTGGCCCAGGCGCTGGGGTAGCGACGATTTGATTCTAAATATCTCCTATGGTATTTTGGCAATGCCATAGGAGATTAAGCTGAGGAGTAACGTTATGTTACGAGGTGTTCCTGATGATGTTGCTGCAATCAATCAGAGCATTAAGGATTTTCTTGATATTAAACACGATAATGGTAAATCGATTGGCTCGGCATTGGGCATCTACGTGTTTTTTGACTATGACCAGGAGCCTATTTATGTGGGGCAGACGGAAGAAGGACTAAGAACACGCATTCGTCGGCATATGACTAATCAGCGAACCGATGCAGTCGCGATGAATGTTCTAGACCCATTTGAGGTTGCCTATATTGAAGTATGGCCTTTGAGGTTCGATAAAGTATCGTCAGCTGAAAAGCACGAGTTTCAGCTGACGCTTAGTGCGGCGGAGTTTACCGTATTTCAAAAAGTGCTCCGGGAGTCGAAGTTAAAAGCCGTGCTTAACGAAAAGGATATCCCTTCAGCGAATGAGATACAGTTGCCGAGATCGCACCGTGCTAGAATCATTCCTGACGATATATTTGAGTCTAGACAGCACCCCGATATTAGAATTGCGCGTAGGGCCAGCACCATAGCCCGCTTAGCCCAAGTTATCAGCGAAAGAAATGTGTCACTTGGTTTGCGGCGGACATTGGTTACTCAAGCATGGCGACTTCAAGCCTTAGCAATTGAGCGGTTTGGGGAGTTTGATGGGACAATTCCCGCTGAACAATCAGGCGAAGAGACTGGAGAAACTACGGCTGATTCGTAGTCGAACATATGTTGCGAATCCACCCGAGTTCCTCTATACTTCCGTAAACATTTTTAGATAATAGAGGTCAATTATGTCAGGTGATCTTACTTTTTATGAGTTTTTTGCCGGTGGCGGCCTGGCACGGACAGGACTCGGCAAGCACTGGACGTGCCTCTTTGCCAACGATATTTCCCCTAAAAAGGCTCAGGCATATCGGGGAAACTTTAGCCATTCTTCTGAATTGCTTGTTGAAGACATACGTACTGTTGATCCGCATACTATCCCTGGCAATGCCTTGTTAGCTTGGGCGTCTTTTCCATGTCAGGATCTCTCCCTAGCTGGGAATGGTGGTGGCTTGGGTGCGGCCCGAAGCGGGGTTTTTTGGCCTTTTTGGATGCTTATTACGCGTATGGCGGAGGAAGGTCGGGAAATTCCGATCATTGTCCTTGAGAACGTAATAGGATTGCTTAGCTCAAATAAAGGCAAAGATTTTCAAGAATTGTTGACAGTATTAGTTACTGCTGGCTATCACCCTGGTGCTGTGGTTATTGATGCCGCTCATTTTGTTCCGCAATCTCGCCAGCGATTATTTATTATCGCGATTAAAAATAATTTCCCTGTACCAGATCAACTTATAAAGCCTTTAAATGGAGCTACAATATGGCAGCCTCATGGTCTTATAGAGACATATTCTCGGCTACCTTCATTCATTAAGAATACGTGGCTATGGTGGAATTTGCCCTATCCCCCTAAAAGATCCATACAATTACGAGATATCATCGAGATGGAACCTACAGGCGTGAAATGGCACTCAGAAGCGGAAACTCATTATATTTTATCGTTGATGTCACCGATTAATTTGGCTAAAGTTAAACAGGCTCAAAATTCTGGCAGCCTTGAAGTTGGAACTGTCTATAAACGGATTCGAGTTGAAGCTGGGATTAAGCAACAACGAGCAGAAGTGCGATTCGATGGAATAAGTGGCTGCTTAAGAACACCTACTGGAGGATCTAGTCGTCAAATTATATTCATAATTGAGGGGAGTTCTATCCGGTCACGCTTGCTTTCAGTCAGAGAGGCGGCCCGCCTTATGGGGTTGCCGGATAGCTATCGTATCCCAGAGAGCTATAACGAAGGATATCATGTGATGGGCGATGCAGTTGTTGTTCCTGTGGTGGCTTGGCTTGAAAAAAACCTCCTTCAACCTTTAGCCTTATCCATTCTTGATGAAGTTAAGGAGCTTGTATGACCAATCCACAGCCACCAGCTGCCCCAAAGCAGCCGCATATCACCACCCACCACGGCGAGACCCTGGCCGACGATTATTTCTGGCTGCGCGAGCGCGAGAATCCAGCGGTGCTGGAATATCTAGAGGCCGAGAACACCTACATGAGCGCGGTGCTGGAGCACACCAGGGATCTCCAGGGGCGGCTGTATGCCGAGCTGCGCGGGCGCATCAAGGAAGATGACGACACGGTGCCGGTCAGGCGCGATGACTACTTCTACTACACCCGCGTCGCCGAAGGCCAGCAGTACCCGATCTACTGCCGCAAGCACGGGAGCCTGGAGGCCGCCGAGGAGATTCTGCTCGACCAGAATCTGCTGGCCGCCGGCGAGGCCTACTGCGCGCTGGGGACGTTCAGCGTCAGCCCCAGCCACCAGCTGCTGGCCTACTCGGTCGACACATCCGGCGCCGAGACCTACACGCTGTTCATCAAAGACCTGGCGACCGGCGAGCTGCTGCCGGACCAGATCCACAACACCTACTATGGCGTCGAGTGGGCCAACGACAACCGCACGCTGTTCTACAACGTGCTGGATGCGGCGCTGCGCCCGTATCAGCTCTACCGCCACACGGTCGGCAGCGACCCGGCCAGCGACGAGCTGGTCTACCACGAGACCGACGAAGCCTTTTTCCTCTGGATCAGCAAAACCCGCTCGGATGCCTACCTGCTGATCTCGCTGACCAGCACAACCTCCAGCGAGGTGCGCTACGCCAGCGCCGATGACCCGCGCGAGTTTGTGGTGCTGCAGCCGCGCCAGCCTGAGCTGGAGTACTCGGTGGAGCATCACGGCGAGCGCTTTCTGATTGTGACCAACGATCAGGCCAAAAACTTCAAGGTCGTCACAGCGCCGGTGAGCAGCCCCGGCCAGGCCCAGTGGCAGGACTGGCTGGCACACCGCCCGGCGGTGTATGTTGATGATATCGATGCCTTCGCCGGCCACATCGTGGTCTACGAGCGCGAGCAGGGATTGCAGAAGATCCGCATCAGCCGGCCGGACGGCAGCGACGTGGGCTACGTCGCATTCCCCGAGGCGGTCTACACGATCAAGCCCGGCCCCAACGACGAGTTTGCCAGCGCCAGCCTGCGCTTCACCTACACTTCGCTGATCACGCCAAGCTCGGTGGTGGACTACGGAATGGAAAGCGGCGTCTGGGAGGTCAGGAAGCGGCAGGAGATCCCCAGCGGCTACGACGCGACGCTGTACCAGGCCGAGCGCATCTGGGCGACCGCGCCCGACGGCGTCCAGGTGCCGATCTCGCTGGCCTCCCGGCGCGATCTCCCCCGCGATGGCAGCAGCCCGGCGATGCTGATCGGCTATGGCTCGTATGGGATGAGCTACGACCCGACGTTCTCAACCCTGCTGCTGAGCCTGCTGGAGCGCGGCTTTGTGGTGGCGATCGCCCACATTCGCGGCGGCTCGGAGCTTGGGCGCGAGTGGTACGAGCAGGGCAAGCTCCAGCGCAAGAAAAACACCTTCAGCGACTTCATCGCCTGTGCCGAACACCTGATCGCGGCGGGCTACACCAGCAGCGAGCGGCTGGCGATCTCTGGCGGCAGCGCAGGCGGCCTGCTGATGGGTGCCGTCGTCAACCAACGGCCCGACCTGTTCAAGGCCGTGATCGCCAAAGTGCCATTTGTCGATGTGATCAACACGATGAGCGATCCCTCGCTGCCGCTGACCGTGATCGAGTACGAGCAGTGGGGCAACCCGGACGAGCCGGCGGCCTACGAATACATTCGATCATACTCGCCCTACGACAACGTCCGCGCCCAGGCCTACCCGCACATGCTGGTCACAGCCGGGCTGAACGACCCGCGGGTGGCCTACTGGGAGCCGGCCAAGTGGGTGGCGCGGCTGCGCACCCTCAAGACCGACCAGAATCTGCTGCTGCTCA
>JACCRK010000126.1 GCA_013813565.1 Herpetosiphonaceae bacterium | reverse complement strand
CACCAGGGCCGTGACGGGCGCACCCGGGCAATCTCGGCCGGCGGGGCGGTCAGCGCCGCAAAGGAGTCCACCTGCCCGCCTGAGCCAGCGGCCAGCTGAGCGAGCAGCGCCAGGTCAGGGCTGGTTGCCCACTCGGCGCTGTAGGAGCGCACCAGCCCGGCGCGAGCCTCCAGGCGGCGGGCTGGCTGCTCCAGGGCCGCCAGCACCTGATAGGCCCCGGCTTCGCTCAGTCCAATCGCGGCGCTGTAACGTCCGGGCGCCACCTGCTGGGCCCGCACGATCTGCTCGCTGCCGTCGGGCGCGACCACCCGCAGCCCCACATCAGCCAGATCGATCGGCTCGCCGATCTCGGTCAGTGCATCCAGATCGATGGTTGCCTGCGCTCCCTCAACACTGCTGGTGATGCGCAGTGGGCCGCTGGCCGGGTCGGGATAGGTTGCCGCCACAATCTGGGCCAGCAGCGCGCCCCATCCGCTCCAGCGCGGCCAGTCGTTGGTCCAGCGCTCGCCAGCATCTGAGGTCCAGGCCGTCGAGCGACCGAGACCATACTGCCAGGTCGCCAGCACCACATCGCCCTCGGGCGACTCAAGCAGCCGCTCGGCCTCGGGCTTTGGGGTGACAGCAATGTAGCCGCTAAATGGTGGCAGGGTGCTGATGTCGAGGCCACGAATGGCCGGGTGTGGCGCGACCAGATTGGCCCGGAAATCGCCCTCAGCGATCGGATTCTCGCGGGCGATCTCGGTTTCCTGCAAGGTCAGGCGCGGCAGCTCGCTGGGATCGGCGGCGAAGTGGTAGCGGCCGGCGCCCAGTTTGGCCAGCGACTCAAGCAGGGGCTGATCGGCGTCAGTGCCAATCGCAATCGTCGAGAGCGTAATCCCGTCCACCCGCAGCGGGGCGATCAGCGCCTCGTAGCTGTTCTCGGTGCTGGAGCGGCCATCGGTGAGCAGCACAGCGTGGCGCACTCGGCCGGGCTGATCTTGCAGCGCCGAAAGCCCATCGCTCAGCGCATCATAGATATTGGTGCCGCCGCCTGAGGCGATCGTGGCAATTTTGGACTGGATCTCGCTCAGGTTTAATCCGCTGCCGATCTGGGTAAACTCAACCGACCATTCGGTGGTGGTGTCGAACGTGAGTACGCCAATGGTGTCGTCGGGGCCGAGCGATTCGGTTGCGGCGATCGCGGCGGATTTGGCGAGGCTGAACTTGTCCCGACCTGGAATGCCCAGCATGCTTGCCGAGCGGTCGATCATCAGCAGCAGCGTGACCTGGGGCCGCTCACGCCGGGGCGGCGGTTCCATCGAAACCGGCAGCACTTCCTCCAGCGGGGTATCTTTGTAGCCGCCCAGGCTGTAGCTGTTAGTCCCGCCCAGCACCACCAGGCCGTGGCCCAGGCTGCGCACATACTCGCGTAGGGCCAGCTGTTGATCGAGGCTGAGCGTTGTTGCGGCCACATCGTGCAGCACAATCGCATCGTAGGCATCAAGCTGCGAGAGCCTGGTCGAGAGCGCGGCCGGCCGGATGGCCTCGGTGACCAGCCCGGCGTTTTCCAGCGCGTCGCGCAGGGTTGCCGCGCTGTCAGGGGCGCGCTCGACCACCAGCACCCGTGGCGGCGGCCCGACCACGGTCCAGGCCGCCAGGGTGTTGTTGTCAGCCTGCTGATCGGCGTTGGCGCGGATAGCAGCGCCGAACTCGTGAAATCCCCGGCTCCCCGCCTGCGACTGAAACGAGACCACATTGCGCCCAGGCTCCAGGTCGAGGGTGCGTCCGGCCAGTGGCGCCCCATCGCTGCTCAGGTCCAGCCGCGCCTGGCCATAGTCGCTGCTCCAGATGATCACGTCGGCGCTGAACCGCTCACCCTCGCGCAGTGCCGCGGGCACGCGCAACGACTCGACCCGCACCTCCACGCCGCTGGTGGTCAAGGGCACGGTGTTAATCAGGATACCCTGCTGTTTGAGGCTTGGGAGCTCAGCGGCGGCCCCACTCGTGGTCGCGCCACCATCGCTGATCAGCACCACCTCGCCGCCAGTTGGCAGCAGCCCCGCCGCAAAGCGCAGCGCCCCGGCAATGTCGGTGCCATCAGGGTTGATCGCCGGCGGTGCACTGCCGGTGGCCAGGGCCGCATCCGCGCCAAAGCTGACCAGCCGCACCGGCCGAAATGGCCGCAGCTGCTCGGCAGCCCGCTCGGCCTGCCCCCAGAGCTGCTCACGCTGGTCGTCCGCCAGGCTCGCGGATTGGTCGACCAGCAGCACCAGTGGCAAAGGCGGCGGCGATCCTGGCTGGGTTGGATTGGCCAGCGCCGCCAGCAGCAGCGCTACAATCGCCAGCCGCAGACCTGCCGCCGCCCGGCTGAGGCGACTGCCACGGGCCAGCCACCAGCCAGCCAGGCTCAGGATTATGAATAGCAGGCCGAAAGCAAAAAGCATCATCAAAGAGGAGTACCGTGCCTGGATGTGCCGCCGGTTGGAGCACAGATCCAGCCGCTAAGGTTAAGCAACACCAACTATACAACCATGATACTCGAATTTACCCCCCGAGTCGCGCCGTTTTGGATGAAAGACGGATGAAGGATTCGCCTGCGCTTACCTGTCTTGACATTTAGTGTATAATTGACACTAAATCAGACGAAAGGACTCAACCCAATGACAACGCGCTTTCAAAACGGGATTCTGTTCACCGATCAATATCAGCTGACGATGTCGCAGGTCTACTATCGCCTGGGACTGCACGAGCGCCCGGCCCTGTTCGACCACTTCTTTCGCTCCTACCCCAACTATGGCGCTCACGCGGCGGGCTATGGTGTGGCGGCCGGGCTTGAACCCTTGCTGGAGTGGATGGACACGGCGCGCTTTGGCGAGGGCGAGATTGCCGCCCTGGCGGCGATGCGCGGACGCACTGGCCAGCCGCTGTTCAGCGCCGACTACCTTGGCTGGCTGCGCAAACACGGCGACCTGCGGGCGGTCACGCTGCGGGCCATCCCCGAGGGCCGGGTGGTCCATCACACTGTGCCGATGACGGTCGTCGAGGGTCCGCTGGCGCTGGCCCAGATTCTCGAAACGCCGCTGCTCAATCTGCTGAACTTCGGCACCCTGATTGCCACCAAGGCGGCCCGTGTGCGCGAAAGCGCTGGCCAGGCGCTGGTGCTGGAGTTTGGCCTGCGCCGCGCCCAGGGCTGGGGCGGCAATCTGGCCACCCGCGCGGCCCTGATCGGTGGCGCCGACCGCTCCTCGAATGTTGGCGCATCGCTGGATCTGGGGCTGCAGCCCAGCGGCACCCACGCCCACAGCCTGGTGCAGACTGCGCTTGCGCTTGGCCTGGGTGAGCTAGGCGCGTTTCAAGCCTACGCCGAGGCCTATCCCGATGATACGCTGCTGCTGGTGGATACCATCAACACGCTGGAGAGCGGCGTGCCGAATGCGATCAAGGTCTTCGAGGAGCTGAAGCGCAAAGGCCACGCCCCGGTCGGCATTCGCCTCGACTCAGGTGACCTGGCCTATCTGAGCATTCAGTGCGCCCGTCAGTTGAATGCCGCTGGCTTTCCCGATGTCTCGATCGTGCTCTCAAACAACCTGGATGAATTAGTGATCTGGCAGATTCTCACCCAGATTCGCATCGAGGCGCCGCGCTACGGCCTCGATGTCGATGCCATGATCAAGCGGCTGGTGTTTGGAGTTGGCACGCATCTGGTGACCTCGTGGGGCGAGCCGGCGCTGGGTGGCGTGTACAAACTGGTGGCCCTGGAGGATCAGGGCGCGTGGAAGCCGGCGATCAAGCTCTCGGAGAACCCGCAGAAAACGCCAAACCCCGGCCGCAAGACCGCCTGGCGGATCTATGACGAGCGTGGGCAGGCCAGCGCCGATGTGCTCACCTTAGATGATGAGGATCCGCGTAGCAGCGCAGCGCTGACCCTGCACCATGCGACTGACCCGACCAAATTTCGCACGATCGTGCCCGCCGACCACACGATCGAGCCACTGTATACAACGGTGCTTGATGCTGGCCGCCGGGTGACCGCAACCCCCGATCTGGCCGAGCTACGGGCGCGGCGGGAGCAGGATGTGGCCCGGCTTGACCCTGGGGTGACCCGACTGGTCAACCCGCACATCTATCACGTCTCGCTCTCCGAACCGGTGTGGCAGCTGAAACAGGATCTGATCGTGCGCATGCGCGAGGGGAAATAGGCGCGGTCAGCGGTGGGTCAACCAGCGGCGCGGTCCGGCTAGCTTACGCTGCACCGCGCCGCTGGTTTCTTGCGTTCTTTAACCTCCCGATCATTCTTAATAACTGATCTAGGTTCATGTTATGATAGCAATTATTAATTAGTTAGAGCTGGTGAACTATGTATCTCCCTCAATCTACCCAACGGTTGATCGAACTGGCCCTGGCGGAAGATCTCAGCGGTGGTGATATTACCTCGGCGTCCACCATTCCGGCCGATCTGCTGGCCCACGCGAGGGTGGTGGTCAAAGCTGACGGGATTGTGGCTGGCCTGGATGTGGCCGCTGCCGTCTGTGCGGCGGTCGATCCCGCGCTCCAGTGGCAGGCTCTGGTGCTTGATGGCGCCCACGTGACGGCCCCGACGGTTGTCGCCAGGCTGGCTGGCCCGGCGCGGTCGGTGCTGATGGCCGAGCGCACAGTGCTGAACTTTATGCAGCGCCTGTCCGGCATTGCCACGCTCACTGCCCGCTATGTCCGGGAACTAAATGGCACCCAGGCCCGTCTAGTAGATACGCGTAAGACCACGCCTGGTTGGCGTGCCCTGGAAAAAGCGGCGGTGCGCGCCGGCGGCGGCGACAACCATCGTTTTAACCTGAGCGATGGCATCTTGATCAAGGATAATCATCTGGCGCTGGGCGGCCACGATGTGGCTGGGGCGATTCGGCGCGCGCGCAGCTACGCCCCGCACACCGTCAAGATCGAAGTCGAGGTTGAAGATCTGGCCGGGGTGCAGGCGGCGCTTGATGGCGCGGCGGATATTATCATGCTGGATAATATGTCGCTGGAGATGATGCGGGCGGCGGTGGCCCTGGTTGGCGACCGTGCGATCACCGAGGCCTCCGGTGGCATTACTCTGGCCAGCATTCGCACGGTGGCGGAAACTGGGGTTAAGCTCATCTCATGTGGCGCTTTAACCCACTCTGCGGTGAGCCTGGATATTAGCCTGGACATTGCCAGCTAATCGTAACATGGTCATCAGCGCCCAGTAAGCTCATTATCAGGATGGATATGGTAGGATACAAAAACATAAAAGTCTTATCTGCAGGAATGACAAACCCAAACGACCTTTTAAGGAGAAACACAATGCGTAGTCGGTTGTTTCGTATGGCGATGGTACTGATGCTTGGAGTTGGATTGCTGATCCCACTCGCCAACGCCCAGGCCAGCCCGCCTCCAGCGCTGGCCCAGTATTTTCCAGAAACTGGTCAGGCAGCGGTGAATTATTACTGGCAGTTCTGGAAAAACACCCCGAACGCCCTGCGGGTGCTCGGGTATCCGATTTCAGCTCCCTTTTTGCAGGAAAGCTTCACCGAGCCAGGGAAGTTCTTTATGGTGCAATACTTCGAGCGGGCGATTCTCGAAGAGCACCCCGAGAATTTCAATAGCCCGACCAATGGCAACAAGTTCTTCGTCCTTGGTCGCTTGTTAGGCAAAGAGTTGGCCAAGGGTCGCGAGAACGAAGCCCCGTTTAAGCCAGTCGCCAACCCCAACAATGGCACCACCTGGTTCCCCGAAACCCAGCACACCATGCAGAACGCACCTGGCCCATTTGCCAATTACTGGAACAAATTCGGTGGCCTGCAGGTGTTTGGCTATCCCATCTCGGAGCAGTTCCAGGAGCGCAACCCGGATACTGGCGAGGTCTACTGGGTGCAGTACTTCGAGCGCAACCGCTTTGAGTACCACCCCAACCAAACGCCCGAGTTTCAGGTTCTGCTGGGCCTGCTTGGCAAACAATACTACAATGAGCACAAGAACGAGCCGCGTCTGAAGGTCAAGGAGTGGTTCTTCCGCTTCCACCAGCCCCACGAAGTGCTGCCGGAAGAGTTTGCCTATGGCTTTAATGTCCAGGCCTTCTACCAGGATCGCCCGCGCCTCTATCAGCTGGTCAAAAATGCCCAGTTTGGCTGGATTCGCCAGCAGGCTCCGTGGCAAGATCTACAGTCCGCTGACGGCAGCATTGCCTGGGGTGAGCTGGATAGAGTTGTCAATGATGCCAGCGCCAGCGGCGTAAAAGTGTTGCTGAGCGTAGTGCGTGCGCCAACCTGGGCCACCGAAAATGGCACCCACGGCATGCCCTCGCGGCGCAACTTTGCCAAGTTTGGTGATTTCATGCGCCAGATGGCCGAGCGCTATAAAGGCAAAGTTCAGGCCTACGAGATCTGGAATGAGCAGAACTACGCGCTGGAAAATGGTGGCACGGTTGCGCCAGCAGCGTACTATGTTGATATGCTGGAGTTTGCCTACAAAGGGATCAAGTCAGCCGATCCGTACGCGATTGTCGTTTCGGGATCGCCCACGCCAACCGGCACCAACCGCAACGATATCGCGGTCGATGACCTGATCTACTTCGACAACATGTTTAAAATCCAGAAGTTCTGGAACAATATGGATGTAATTGGGGCCCACTTTGGCGGCACCTACAATCCACCGGACACCAAGTGGCCCGAGAATCCCGGCCCCGGCCCTGGCTGGCGCGACAACTCCGAGTTCTACTGGCGCCGCATTGAAGATGTTCGCGCAGTTGTGACCCGCAACGGCCACGGCGACCGCCAGATCTGGGTGACCGAGTTTGGCTGGGCCACCGCCAACGATACCCCTGGCTATGAGTATGGCAACGCCAACACGCTTGATGAACAGGCCCAGTATCTGGAGCGGGCGATGCAGATGGCACGCTACGACTACGCTCCCTGGGTGGGCGCAATGTTTGTCTGGAACCTGAACTTTTCAGTGACGTCCAGCAACCCGCTGAATGAGACCGCTTCATTTGCGATGCTGAACCCCGACTGGAGCCCGCGTCCGGCGTATAATGCGCTTCAGCGCTTTCCGAAATAACCTGATTACTCGCCCTTGACATGCTGAGACGCTGGGCTTTGGCTCAGCGTCTCAGCATGTCAGGGTTCGACCTGACACTCTCCATACGAGGATCAATAATGCAACCAAAACGTTTTTTCTCGCTTGCAGCGGCACTGCTACTGCTGCTTAATCTGCTGATTGCCTGCGGTGGTGGACAAGTACCGCCCACCGTCGCGCCAGCAAGTATCGACACCCAGCCAACCACAGGTACGCAGCCGGCCGCCCAGCCGACCGAGGGTGCCGGAACTGATGGGCAGCCAGGCACCGAGCCGATCAAAGGTTTAGGTATTCCGCTGCGCATTCCCCAGCTTGAGTACGGCGCGGCGGCACAGCTCTACTATACCGATCGCAATCGCGCCCTGACGCTGATGAACAACGCTGGTTTTGACTGGGTTCGCCAGCAGATTCAGTGGAAAGATATCGAGGGTCCGAAAGCCAACTTTGGCTGGGGCGAGCTTGACTCGATTGTCGCTGATGCCAATGCCAAAAATATCAAGGTGATGCTAAGTATTGTGCGCGCCCCCTCGTGGGCGCGGGCCGATGGCACCAATGGCATGCCAGATAACATCACTGATATGGGTGATTTTGTTGAGGCGCTTGCAGTGCGTTACAAAGGCAAAGTTCACGCCTACGAGATTTGGAATGAGCAGAACCTCGATCACGAAAATGGTGGCTCGAAAGAGTCGATCGATGCGGCCAAATACGTTGAGCTGCTGATCGAGTCCTACAATCGGATCAAGGCGATCGACCCTGATGCCTTTGTAATTTCCGGTGCGCTGACCTCAACCGGCGACTCGCCGACCGCCGTTGATGATATGCTCTACTTCGAGCAGATGTTTAGCTATAAAGATGGTATCATCAAGCGCTATATCGATGGCGTTGGCTTCCATCCCTCGCCATCGTACAATCCGCCCGCGACCCTCTGGCCGGATAGCCCCGGCCCCGGCCCCGGCTGGCGCGAACATCCGACGCACTATTTTCGCCATATTGAAAACCTGAAGGCGCTGATGGATCGCTACGGGCTGGGCGACTATCAGGTCTGGATCACCGAGTTTGGCTGGGCCACCGCCAACGAGACGCCTGGCTACGAGTACGGTAACTCGATCTCATATGAGCTTCAGGCTGAGTATGTGCTTGGTGCGCTGCAAAAAACGCGCAACGAGTACCCCTATGTCGGCGCGATGATTATCTGGAACCTGAACTTCTCGGTGCTGTGGAACGAGCAGAATCCACCGCAGCCATTCCACGAGCAGTCATCGTTCAGTATCCTGAACACCGACTGGAGCCCCCGGCCGGTCTTTGACACAATGCAGGGCTTTATTGCGGCGGTCAAGGCTGAAGAGGGCCGCTAGCACGAGCGGAGCTAAAACAAAACCGGGCCAGAGTGCTACACTCTGGCCCGGTTTTGTATGGATAGACCTAAAGCCTAGATGATGCTGCGAATGACGCCAACCACCCGGCCTTGAATTTCCACATTCGCCGCTGGGTAGTACATTGCGGCCATCGTGACATTGGCCGGCTGCAGGCGCACCTGGTTGCCCTCCCAGTAGATGCGTTTCAGGGTGACTTCGTTCTCATCGCGGATGCGGGCCGCCACCATCTGGCCATTTTCGGCGGTCTCCTGATAGCGCAGCAGCACCACATCGCCATCGGCAATCAGCGCATCAACCATTGAGTAGCCCTTGACGCGCAATGCATACACATCTTTGAGCTTTTCGGCCCCGGCAATTTCTTCCGGCACCAGCACGGTGTCTTCAGCGTCGGTGGCATCGCCAGGAACAGGGATTGGCTGGCCGGCGGCGATCACACCCAGCAGCGGCACACGTTGGCCGCCAAGCTCGGTGACCTCTTCCAGCCCCAGGATTTCAATCGCCCGCGATATATTGCCATCGCGGCGGATAAACCCTTTGCTTTCAAGCGCACGTAAGTTGTAGGCGACGACTGAAGTGGAAGAGATGTTGAGTTCGCGTTGAATGTCCCGAATCGCGGGTGCGTAGCCATTAGTGTGCCTAAACGCCTTGATATGGTCAAGGATTCGTTGTTGCCGTTGCGATAAGCCGCTCATGACGACCCCTTCCTTTCAAGCAGGACGATGCCTACGGTGTTTCTCTTGCTAAAATCTTTAAAAACGCAAAAGCGTTCTAAAATGATTATAGGTAAAAACGTATGTTCTGTCAACTATTATGTTCTACTTTTAGGATATTCAGCCCTTAAATAGGCCGAGGCACGGCGTAGGGCCGTGCCTCGGAAGGAAAACAGCGTCGTTTAGCCCTCAGTGATGGTCACTTTGGTCATAACATCGTTCTGACGAATAGCGTTAACCACATCCTGGCCCTCGCGCACTTTGCCAAACACCGTATGCTTGCCATTCAGATGCGGCTGTGGGCTATGGGTGATGAAAAATTGCGAGCCATTCGTGTTTGCCCCAGCGTTGGCCATCGAAAGCACCCCGGTCTCGTGGGTCATCGGGTTGTTACGGGTCTCGTCCTCGAACTTGTAGCCAGGGCCGCCAGAGCCGGTGCCGGTTGGATCGCCGCCCTGAACCATGAAGTTGGAGATAACCCGATGAAATTTCAGACCATCATAGAAACCCTGGCGCGCCAGAAACACAAAGTTATTGACAGTTTTGGGGGCGCCCTGGGTATTCAGGTCGATCACCAGCGTGCCCTTGCTGGTCTCGATCGTGGCGGTGTACTTTTTGGCGGGGTCGATCTCCATCGCCGGGGCTGTTTTCCACTGCTGTGCAGCCATATGATGCTCCTTACACTATAAAAAACAAGAGCGACCTACCGATAAACGCAGAGGTCGCTGACGGCACGTTGTCTACGCACCTGGTACGGGTTACGAGCGCTCTTTGCTGCGCACCAACATCTTCAGACTGTTGCTGGCAGAAAAGCCGGGGGTTTTGGTTGCGTCGATCAACATACGCTCACGGGTTTTAGGGTTGACACCCTGGCGGGCCTGACGCTCACGAACTTCGAAGGTTCCGAACCCGGTGAGGACAACTTTTTCGCCTGCTTGCAAGCGTTCGCTAATCACATCAAGCATAGCATCGACAATCCGGCGAGCCTCTTTTTTTGAGATACCCGTGCGTTCTGCGACCTCTGCGATGTATTCGATTTTTTGCATTGCACGCTCCTTCAACTACGGAAGCTACAATCAATGCGGGTATTATACCATAATGATCTTCAGGTTCAGGATCAGTTTAGCCCATTGCATAGCCCAATAAGCTATTTGATGGCTTGCCGTCGCGTCCGCCCCATGCTATACTTGGCGGCAAGTGCCGCCTTGATGGCGCTATAAATCTAACGCACCCGGAGGAACCTGTATGCCCCAGACACGGATTGTCATCGCCGATGACGAGTCGCTGATTCGGATGAATCTGCGCGAGACGTTGGTCGGTCTAGGCTACCTCGTGGTTGGTGAGGCTGGCGATGGGGTCAGTGTCATCAATTTGGCCCGTGAGCTACGCCCTGACCTGGTGGTGATGGACATCAAAATGCCGAAACTGGATGGTATCCAAGCAGCAAAGGTGCTGACGGAAGAAAAGATCGCTCCTGTTCTTTTGTTGACTGCCCACAGCGACAAAGAGTTGGTGGAGCGCGCCCGCGACGCTGGGGTTGTCGGGTATATTGTCAAGCCATTCCGTGACGCAGAGTTGATGCCTGCGATCGAGGTCGCCCGCGCCCGCTTCGAGGAGTTCCTGACCCTCGAGCAGCAAGTTGGCGATTTGAAGGAAACCCTGGAAACGCGCAAGATTATCGAGCGCGCCAAAGGTATGCTGATGGACTCGCAGGGTCTCAAAGAGGCCGAGGCGTTTCGCCGCATTCAGCAGCTTAGTATGAATAGCCGTAAGTCTATGCGCGAAGTTGCGTCGGCATTGTTGCTCGCTAATCAGATTGGACAGTAGGTTAGCATGCGTCGTCCGAGTCGAGCCGAGGTAGTGCGCGGAATTCGGACGACGTTTCCTTATCTGCTGACCGCAGTGCTGGGAGCGCTGCTCGCCCTGACCGTAATGCCCCGGCCCGCTCCTTCGACCGCGACCACTATTCAGGTGCTGCTGCCCACACCTGTGGCCACGGTGCCGCCGCTCGCCCCGACCGAGGATCTGCCGTCCCCTGAGGCCACGCCGCCCCCGGCCACGCCCACCAGTGTTGTGTTTCCCTCCGATACGATCTCGCTAGAGATTGTGACCTTGCGCCAGGATTTGCAGCGCACGGTCGGCAGCCTGCATCTGCTCAAGGCCGCCTCGCGCCTCCAGACCGCCCGCCTCGCCCTGCTTGAGAACGATCTTCCGGCGGTGCTGCGCCAGCTTATCGTCGCGCAGGAGGATCTCGATGCCGCGGCCCCACGGGTCCGCGATGATATTCGGGGCGATGTCCAGGCTTTGATCAACGATATCAATCTTCTGCGCGATGATGTGCCGGTTCGCCCCGAGATCGTCAACTCCCGTCTGACCAGCCTCTGGGAGAAGGCCACCACGCTGGCCGATCTAGGCTTGCCGGAGTAGCTGCCGGCCCTAGCCCCCACAGCGCATGCCCACAAATTCCATCCACTCGGTGTATTCCTCGGGCTTTGGC